>JASIKQ010000496.1 GCA_030049565.1 Candidatus Sulfotelmatobacter sp. | reverse complement strand
GCACTTTTCAGGATTTCATCTTTCGCTTTCTCGTGGGGCTGGGCGGGAGGCTGAATATTCCTGTGCATATTCACACCGCGGTGGGGATCGGCGATTATTTCAATCTGTCCCAGAGCAACGTGATGAATCTGGAGAGCGTGCTGCGCGATCCGCGCTACGCGTCGACCACGTTTGTGCTGATTCATGGCGGCTATCCGCTGGAGCGGGAGGCGATCTGGCTGGCGGCGATGAAGAATGTTTATATCGATTCTTCGTTTGGCGAGCTGGCGCAGTATCCGTCGGCATTCAAGGAAACCTTGAAGATGTGGCTGGAAACTTTTCCCGAGAAGATTACATTTGGCACGGATTGTTTCCCGTACAATCAGGTTTTGGGCGCGGAAGAGAGCTACTGGCTGGGAGCGGAGTCGTCGCGGACGGCTCTGGCGGCCGCGTTAGCGGAAATGATTTCGGAAAATGAAATCACCGAGGCCCGGGCCCTGGAGCTGGCACATGGGTATCTGCATGACAACGCCGTCAAGTTGTATGGCGGGAAGGTGCATTGAGTTGGCGGGGAGTCGGCGGAAGACGAGATGGTTTCGGCAGAGTGTTATGTGAAGATGACGGGAGGCTACCTCAGGGGCTAAGCCCGCGATTCCAGGGCATGGAACGGCCCGGCTTGAGGCCGGGCCCCTTCAACTCCCATTGTGAAAGCGCTTGTTGCTAACGGGCAGCGGGGGGCGTGGCAAGCTAGACGTCTTTACGGAGGGTGGGATGACAAGAACTTCTGGTCGGGGAAGCGTTAACGGAGCAAGGTCGCATGCGCGGGCGGCGCGGGCCGTGACTAAGCACGCGGCCGGCGGGCATCTGCCACAATATGTTCCCTGGCACACGATTCCACTGGAGAATTTGAATCCGTTGCTGCAACGGCAGTTTGTCGTGGGTCAGGAGATTATGCTGGCGCGGGTGCTTTTGAAGAAAGGATGCATCGTGCCTGAGCACAGCCATCACAACGAACAACTGACATACATTCTCGATGGGGCACTGAAGTTTTGGATCGATGGGCGCGAGATCGTGGTTCATTCGGGCGAGGTCTTATGCATTCCCGCGCATATGCCGCATAAGGCGGAGGCCCTGGAAGATACGGTTGATCTGGATGTGTTCACGCCGCCGCGCGCCGACTGGATCGAGAAGAAGGATCAATATCTGCGAGGCGGGAAGTAGTCTCAGTTCATGAAGCCTTTCGTTACTCCGGAAAAAAGTTCGGAAACCACTCCACCGCAAACTGCCTTCGTTTTTGATTGCATCCGGTGCGGTTGTTCGACCTATGCAGCCGCGCAGGATTTTCGCTGCGGACGCTGCGGAAACCTGCTTGAAATCAGCGATCCGGCGTGGAATCGCTTGGATGCGGGCCGCTTAAAGGCGGAGTGGAGAGAGCGGAAGTCGTCGAACGCGGTGCTTGATCTCAGCGGAGTGTGGCGATTTCGCGAGCTGCTGCCTGCGCCAGCGTCTGCGCAACATGTAGTCACTTTACGCGAAGGCAACACGCCGCTGTATGAGTTACCGCAGTGCTCTCGCATCACCGGCGTGAAGCAGCTTTATGCCAAGCATCAAGGGTTGAATCCGACGGGCTCGTTCAAAGATACCGGCATGGCAGTGGCCGCGACCTTCGCGCGGCAGGCGGGATATAAATGGGTGGCATGCGCATCGACGGGCAACACGTCGGCGTCGATGGCGGCTTATGCGGCGCGGGGCGGGATGCGCAGCCTGGTGCTAGTGCCGGAGGGAAAAATTTCGTGGAGTAAACTTTCGCAGGCACTCGATTACGGAGCGCTCACGTGCCAGCTGCGCACGGATTTTGACGGATGCTTACGGCTGTTGCAGGAACTGGTGCGACGAGCGCCGGTGTATCAGTTGAATTCAATCAATCCTTTTCGCATTGAGGGGCAGAAGACGCTGGCTTTTGAAGTAATGGAGCAGCTGGATTGGCATGCGCCCGATCATATTATTGTGCCGGGTGGAAATCTGGGAAACAGTTCGGCGATTGGCAAGGCGCTAGTGGAGATGCGGGAGATTGGATTGATTGTGCGTCTGCCAAAGCTCTCGATTATTCAGGCGGAGGGAGCGAATGCGCTGGTGCGGACGGTGCGCGAGGGCGGCAAGCGATTGATCGGTGTGCAGGCCGAGACGCGGGCGACCGCGATTCGGATTGGCAGTCCAGCGTCGTGGGAAAAGGCGGTGAAAGTGTTGCGAGCGACGGGGGGTACGGTCGAGCAGGTGAGCGAGATGGAAATCGCGCAGGCAAAGGCGGAGATTGGGGCAGAAGGGATCGGGTGCGAACCGGCTTCGGCAGTGACGCTGGCGGGGTTGAAGAAATTGATCGCGCAGGGGTTTGTGAAGCCCGAGGAAAGCGCGGTTCTAGTGCTTACGGGAAATTTGCTGAAGGATCCTGACTACATTATGGAGTTTCATCGCGGCGAACTTTTCGCGGAAGGGGTGAAAGGCGGGGACGCAAAACTGAATGCGCTCCGGCATCCGCCGGTAGTCCTGGATGCGAGCCTGGACGCGGTGATCAAGACCTTAGAGCGGGCAGAGTAATCCGAGCAGACTGAACCCTGATGGCTAAGAGAACGGGTCATCGTCATCGCGCAAGCGCGCTTCATCTTGAATTACCAGCCACCTCGGCGAACCTCGGGCCGGCATTTGACGCGGCGGCAGTTGCGCTGGACCTTTACATCACTGTTGATACCAATGCTGCGACGGAATTCTCGATTGCGGCCACGGGCCGCGACCAGGAAATTTGCGGGAGGATGGAGAATCACCTGATTCTGACCACCTATCGAGAAATCCTGCAAGCGAATCGGGCGGAAATCACTCCCCTTCACCTGACGGTCAAGAACGAAATTCCCATTGGTAAAGGATGCGGTTCGTCTGCGGCGGCGCGGCTGGCCGGCATTGCGCTGGCGAATCATTTTGGAAAGCTGGGTTGGAGCGACGCCCAGATTGTGGGCGAGGCTTCGCGGCGTGAACATCACGCGGACAACGCCTCGGCCTGCTGGATGGGCGGGCTTACGGTTGCGTGTATGTCCGATGACGGCGAGGTGCAGGTGGCCCAAGTTCGGGTAAAAGGGAGGTGGCCGTTGCTGCTGGCGGTTCCAGATCAAGCTTTGTCGACAGAAGAGGCGCGATGGGCATTGCCGGCGACGTATTCGCGCGCGGACGCAGTAACGAACATTCAAAACTCCTTGCTGCTGCTAGCCGCGTTGACCGAGGGGCGGCCTGATTTACTTAGAACAGCTGTGCAAGATCGCATTCACGAGCCTTACCGGGCGGCACTTTGTCCGCTGCTGTCTTGTCTGCGAGAGTTGAGGGGGAAGCCAGGTATTCTGGGGACGGCGCTGAGCGGGGCGGGACCGGCGGTGCTGGTTTTTCTGGATCCACAAGCTGGAGCTGAGAAAACGCGGAGGATGCTTGGCGCTCATCTCGCCCAGGCTGGGCTTGAGGCGGAGCTGCTGCTCACCCATATCAGCCAAAGGGGCGGGAAAAGCTGAGGTTTGTGGCACGGCACGAAAGTGCTATTTACCAGACAACGCCCTGGGCATAACTTTCCACTAATCTCCCGGGACCTTCTTTGCCAGAGCGTCTACCTAACTGGTGTCGCTCGGTGAAAGGCAATTTCCGGGATGGTAAATATGAAGCGCCACATGAAGCGCCGGCTCCAGCCACCGCCGAGCACGCCTGCCGAGAAAGACATCGAAAGGTTTCTTCAGGCGCTTGAGACGTATGCCGCCAGTGTCGCCAAACAACCGCGTCTGACTTTTCAGCAACATCTTTGCGAAGTTATTGCGAATGAGAGAATGCATTCCGCCGTGCGCCGAGGTTGTTTCTACTCAGTTGGGAAAACACAGAGGGCACAGGGGAACACTGGGTAAGGCAATTACGGCTAGCGACTGGCGGGAGGGATGATGTTGTTCATGCGCAGATACTCGACCATCTGGCCGTAGTGATCCCAGGCGTGGCTGGAGATGCTGGTGGCGATTCCCAAGCGGGTTACGGTACCGACGCCGAAGGGGCTTTTCATCGGTTCCACTAGATTCCTTTCGTCGATGCTATCGACGGCTTTATAGACGTAGGCAAAAGAATCTTTTAAATACTTGAGAATTTCTGCCTTGGTTTTCGTCGCGGGAGGGCCGTTTTCGTCGTCGGGAACCTTTTCGCCCATGAGGGCCGCGCCATAAATGTAGTTGACGGCAGCGACGTGTTTGATCTGCTCGCCAAAGTTGCGCACGCCTTTGAATTCGCCGTTAGAGGGAGCGAATCCGTATTTATCTTCGGGCATAGCTTCGGCAGCGCCGGTGAACTCGCGTTCGGTGTTGGCAATGGAGCGATGGAGGACCTGGGAGACGGTGCGACGTTCGTCTTGCGATGGCTTGTCCTGCGCCTGCAGAGGGGACAACAATGATAGTGCCATTAGATAAGGCAAAAGATAGAGAAGCTTCTTCACTATGATTCCTCCATAAGATTGCCAACCTTCCTGGCCGACTACTCTCTGACGACTGCCGAAGCTAATCTTGCTCGCTGGCGGTCAAAGCGATGACGAACCATATTGCATAACCCTATCACCATTGCCAGTGACGACCAAGTCAAGGTGAACGCTTTGTTCGCCCAATTTCCGCACCGGTATTACGCCTCCGTCAAGCACTTGCGTGTGCGAACGGCCAGGTTCTCGTTCGCCATGCGCGAATCATATAAATCGTCAGACCGGCGAACAATATTACGAAGGCGTAGCGAATCTCTTTTTGCCAGTCTTGACGGTTGAACAGAATGAAAAGGAAGCCAGCGATTGCCAGCAGCGCAGGCAGGGGATAAAGCCACATGCGAAACGGGCGCGGCAGGTCCGGGCGCGTGAAGCGGAACACGATCAGTCCGATTGCCTGAACCAGAAATTGCAGGATCAGGCGAATCACGACAAGCGCGGCAATCGCATCTTTGAGCCGCAAGAAACAGAAGGCCGCCGCGACCAGGCCGAGAGCCAGGAGTGAAACGTGCGGGAAACGGTACACAGGATGAATTTTGGCGAAGGCACTAAAATAATTTCCGTCGAGAGCGGCGGCGTAGGGGACGCGGGAGTATCCGAGCGTCAGGGAAAACACCGAAGCGAAGGCGGTGACGATGACGAGAGCAGTCACCAGCCGCGCCGCCCATGGGCCATATATCCGCTGCATGAATAAAGACACAACATACAATCCGCTGTTGTTCTGGGCGGCATGCAGCATTTCGCGCCAAGGTATGACGGCCAAAATGCACAAGTTCATCATTAGGTATAGACAGGCGACGAAGAGAATGGAAAGCAGAAGAGCGCGGGGAATGTTGCGCGTCGGGTCTTTTATCTCATCGCCGAGATAGCAGACGTTGTAATAGCCCCAATAATCGTAGGTGGCGACGAGGAGCGCGCCGCCGAGGCCGGTGAAAAACCCGCGCGAGAGCGTGAATGCGCCCGGAGGGAAGTCGAAAGCGCGGGCGGCGTTGAAGTGGGTGAGTCCCGCGAAGATGATCCAGCCGATGGTGGCCATGACGCCGAACCACAAAATTTTTGAGAGCCTTCCAATGACCGTGATTCTGCGGTAGAGCAGCAGGAGGGTGAACAAGCAGACCGCGACGGCGAGAGCGGTCCCTGGCGTGACGATCCAGCTTATTTCCAGTGATCCAGCGAGCGGGATGGGCAAGGCTGCGGTGTGGGCTGCGTACACTTTGTCGAAAGTCGGCCAATAGTAGGCGGTGTAGCCGGCGAGACCGATGCATCCGCTGGCGATCGACAGCGGGGCGCTGAAGGAAAGTTGCCAGATGAAGAGAAAGGAGATGAGGCGTCCCCATTTGTGAGGGCCGTAGATTTCGCGGAGGTAGAGATAAGGTCCGCCAGAGCCGGGAAGGGCGGCGCCGAGTTCTGCTGAGACCAGGCCGTCGCAGACGGCGAGGAGGGCGCCGGCGATCCATCCAAGCAGGGCCTGCGGGCCGCCCATGGCGGCAAGCACGAGCGGCATGGTGATGAACGGGCCCACGCCGATCATGTCGATCATGTTGAGAGCAGTGGCGGTGCCCAGGCCCATGCCGCGAATGAGGCCGTGAGAGTTGGGATCGGTCGGATTGAGATCAGTAGGCGAGTGAGAGTGAGAATCCATTTTGTGATGTGCCGACCATCAATGAGCGAAGCTTAGCGACTGCCTTCATGTCCTGCGCTTAACAGATTCACGTACAGCCGCACTGCTCCCGGAACGCCGGCGGGTAGCTGCCGGAAGAATGCGTAGCCGGTGTAGATATAAATTCCCTTGCCGTAGTGCGCGAGGAGTAGGCCGCCCTTCTGGGGCTCTTCTTTAGGATCATGGCAGGAGAGCAGCGGGGTGAAACGATCGTCCCATTTGTCCATGAAGTAGAGGCCGCGCTCCTGCACCCAGCCTTCAAAATCGCGAGGGGTGATGGTGTTCGGATAATGGAAGACTTCATTGCCGGGCGCGAGGATGTCGACGGGCGCTTCTTCCACGGAAACGCGGGCGCGGCTCAGTTCGGCGGGATAGGGGGTGAAGTGGCCGTTGTTGAAGTCGACGACGCCGGTGTTGTATTGCACGAGCAGAGTGCCCCCGGCCGAGACAAAATCGAGGAGCTTCTGATTGTTGGCGACGACATCTTTTTGAGTGTCGTAGGCGCGGATGCCGAGAACGATGGTGGCGTATGGGCTTAGGTCTTCGGTGGCTAATTTCTCCGGCGAAATCAGGGTTACGTTCATGCCGATTTGCTTCAGCACCGTGGGGATGTCGTCGCCTGCGCCCATGATGTAGGCGATTTTCAGATCATGCGGCGCGACTACGTCGACAATGCTGACGCGCTGCACGGCCGGCTGATAGTAATAAAAACTTCCGAGGTCTTCACCCGTGACCAGCGTGTAGCCTTCAATGAATTTCGCGCCGTTCGTTTGCAGCACCGCGTGGATGGTGTCGCGGCCCTGCCGCAAGCCGGCGGGAGAGATTTTGAAGTGAAAATCTTGTTTTTCGCCGCGATGGGTGAAGTGGACCGATAGTTGCGCGGGCTCAGAGCGCCATCCGGTGGGAAGATCCAGGCGCAAGACACCTTGCATATCGCGCGAGAGGTTGCTGGTTATGCCGACCGTCACTGTGGAACTCGCGCCGTTGTGAGTAGAGATGATTTGGCTGCCGGGTTCGAGAGCGACGGAGAATGCCGGGACGACCGCGAGAGAGCGCGCCGTTTCTTTGCCGGCGTCGTCGAGAAATTCGGCAATGACCGGTTGCTCGATGCTGCTTTCGGTTGCGGCTGCGGAACCCGCCAGCGAATAAGTCACACGCGCACGCAGCGGAGGAGGCGGAAAGGGCAGAGTCAAATACTCAGAGTCGTCGATGTGATTGATGCTCTCGGTATCGGGGTTGTCGCGATGCCAGTAAGGACGTGTGTATTTCGCATCTTTGGGAACGCGAAGGCGGAAGACAACCTGTTCGCTGCCGTCGGCCTTTATGGGTACCCGCCTGGTCTTGTCGGAAGTGGTGCCCCATCCCGCGGGGACCTCGAGCTTCAGACCGTCGAGTGTGAGCGCGTGCTTTGATCCATTGTGCAAATCGACTGCGACGAGAAATTCCTGGCCGGGCGAGACTGCGGTCAGGGCATCGGATTCTTTCGGAAGCTCCTTCACGGCGTTGCCGTTGGGGTCGACACGAGAAACCACGACTGCCGCGAGGGTTACGTTTAAGGCCTCGTTGATGGCGGTTTCTGCCTGCTGTCGCTTTTGGCGAAGACGCATCAGGAGGTCGGCTTTGGCGGCGGCACTGAGATCGCTGGCGCTGACTTCCGCTTCAGTGTGACGGAGGAGTGGCAGCGTTGCCAGAAGCGGGATTGCCGTGGCCGAGGGATCATTCTTCTTTACGTCTTCATCCGCTTGCGCGATTTTCTTTGCTATATCCGTCAGTTCTTGCCGCAGAGGCGGGACTTTGGATTCTTCCATGCCCAGGCGTGAGGCAAGTCCGGGCAGAGTGGTGTCGATTCCATCAAAGAAATCTTTTTCGTGGCCATCTTTGTCGAGCTTTGCAGGTTCGACGGAATCGACCAGCTTGTAAAAGGTGAAGCGGTCGCCGGGTTCGACATTCCAGTTGGCTGCGCCCTGGGAGAGTTGATGGCGCAGGCCCCTCATGGCGAACTGGACATAGGAGCCGTCCAGATCGGGATCGGACTGGCCGGTGTTGAGCTTGACAGTCCAGTTGGCATCAGGGCAGGTTTGAACGCCGAATCCGCAGACGTTGCCGATGT
>JASIKQ010000495.1 GCA_030049565.1 Candidatus Sulfotelmatobacter sp. | reverse complement strand
CCGTTTTTCACTACCAAAGAGGTCGGCAAGGGAACCGGCCTCGGACTCAGCATCTGTTACGGCATTGTGAAAGAACACGGCGGCGAGATTCTCTGCCACAACAACACCGATGGACAGGGCGCCACCTTCATCGTTCGATTTCCCGCCGCGCCCCACACCGCTTCTCTGGGCGTGGCGGCAGGAGTGATACCAACATGACAACCTCAGCCCTTCAACGAGCCTGTCTACCCGTTCTGCTCATCGAGGATGAGCCTTCGATTATGGCCTTGGTCAGCGCCACGCTCGAACGCAACGGATATGAGGTCGTGTGCATCGAGAGCGGTGCCCAGGCCCTGCGCCTGCTGGAAAAAGGTCAGTTTCTCGGCGTCGTTTCCGACATGCGCACCCCCGGCGGCGTCGATGGCGCGCAGGTCCATTCCTGGATCTCGGCCAATCGCCCCGATCTCGCCGACAAAGTTGTCATCATTACTGGCGATTACGCCAATGAAGAAACCGTCGCCACGCTGCGTAAAATCGGCGCTCTCTATCTGGAGAAGCCCTTTCGCGTTCAAGACTTAATTTCGGCGGTCGAAAAAACAATGGGGAAGGCCCGGTGAGCATTACAGGCAACAACTCATCTCTCAATAAGGAAGAACTGCGTGTGCGTCTGCTGGTCGTCGATGACGAAAGCAGCATTCGCAAGCTTTGCATCACGGTGGGTGAGGCGCTCGGCTTCGTCTGCCTCGAAGCCGAAAGCGGCGAGTCTGCTTTGGCGCTGCTCGAAGAACAACCCGTGCACATGATTCTCACCGATCTGGTGATGCCGCACATGTCCGGCCTGGAGTTTCTGGAGAAGGTAAAGAAGCTTCTGCCCCGCACCGAAGTCGCGCTGATGACCGGGCATGGATCTATCGAAACTGCGGTCCAGGCCATGAAGCTGGGTGCATACGACTACATCACCAAGCCGTTCTCGCCTCTGGAAGAATTGCGATTGTTCTTGCGTCGCATGGCGGAAAAAGTTCGGTTGGTTGAAGAAAACGAATTCCTGCGGCAAAGAATGGATTCGGAAACCGCAGTCCATGGCATTGTTGGTTCTTCGGCCAAGATTCAGGAAGTGCTGCGCCTGGCTTCGCGGCTGAAAGATACGCGCACCGCAGTTCTGATTTCGGGCGAGAGCGGCACCGGAAAAGAATTAATCGCCCGCGCTATTCACTTCCGCGGAGCCTTTGCCAGTCGTCCCTTCGTCGCCGTCGATTGCGGCTCGCTTGTGCCCACACTCATCGAGAGCGAACTGTTCGGCTACGAAAAGGGAGCCTTCACCGGAGCGCTGAAATCGAAACAGGGATTGTTTCAATCGGCGGATACGGGCACAGTTTTTCTCGATGAAATCGGCGAGTTGCCTCTGGAGTTGCAAGCCAAGTTGCTGCGCGTGTTGCAGGAAAAAGAAGTCCGGCCGGTGGGCAGCAATCAGCGCGTCAAGGTCGATGTTCGCGTGATCGCTGCCACCAACCGCGATCTGGAAGCCGCTTATAAAACCGGAACTTTTCGCAAAGATTTGTATTTTCGCCTGAACGTGGTCACGATTCATGTGCCCGCGCTGCGCGAGCGGCGCAGCGATATTCCGATGCTGGTGAACTGGTTTTGCGAGCGCTACGCCCCCGGCTCCGAGATGCGCGTTTCGAGCGCCGCCATGAAGGCGCTCATGCATTATGACTGGCCGGGCAATGTGCGCGAGCTCGAAAATTGCGTTGAGCGCGCGGTGGCGTTGGGCAATCGAGATCTGATCGATATCTGCGATCTGCCGACTTCAATCGCGAGCCTGGCGTCAATCGCGCCGCGGCCAATGGCAGACTCCGCCCCTGAGTTGGTTTCTGAGCTCGTAGCCTCGAATGGGTTGAGTTCCGCCGATGATGGCGCTTCAGCGCCGCTGCCCACCACCGACCTGGAGGATATTGAGCGCGCCACCATCCAGCGAGTCTTCGAACAGGTCAAGGGCGATAAGGCACTCGCCGGGCGCATGTTGGGCATCAGCCGGGCTACGCTTTATCGCAAGCTCAAGCGATATAACATCAGGGGCGCCGCGGGACATTCAAGTCAGACGTTGCAGTAGTGATTGTCCCCGATTTCGCCCCTCAGCAGCAGCCCATCTTCACTTCCCCGGCAGCAGTAATCGGAGGCCCAAATGCTTCCTGCGGCGCGGGAGCGCCATTGAGCACCGCAATCCAGCGCCGGATAGCATCGAACACAACAAGAATCACGCCCGCAATAAAGATGACCATCAGAACCGAATCGAGATAGCCGGTAAAGACCTGGCCGGGCTTCGAGGTCAACGGCCAAAAAATATTCTGGATCGACTCCACCCCCGCCGTAACCGTTGTCACGCCTACGAAGCACATGGGCACAACCGTAATCCAGGCATACTTCTGCTTGCCCATGTTGATGAGGAAACTCGTCGTCACCGCCAGAGCGATCGTGGCCAACAACTGATTCCCCGTGCCAAACAGCGGCCAAATGGTCGAGATGGTTCCGGTATAGATGAGGTATCCCCAACCGAGAACTACGAAGAAGCTGGTGATCAGGTTCCCCGGCCACCACGCGCTGTTTCCAAACGGCTTATGCATTTTGCCCAACAGTTCCTGCAACACGTAGCGGGCAACGCGAGTTCCAGTATCGACCGTCGTCAGAATAAACAGGGCTTCAAACATGATCGCGTAGTGATACCAGTAGCCCATCAGCCGATCCATGCCCGGCAGCCCGCGAAAAATCTGCGCCATGCCTACCGCCAGCGAAACTGCCCCGCCGGTGCGGCCCGCCAGTTTTTCTCCCACCTCGGCAGAGAATTTATCAAGACTCACCGTAGACAGGCCGAGATGGCTAAACACCGCCGGCGTCGCGTTGATGGCGAAGTAATCGCCGGGATGCAGCGAACACGCCGCTACCAGCGCCAGCACGCCCACCAAAGATTCGCACATCATGGCGCCGTAGCCGATGAAGCGAGCATCGGTTTCTTTGTCCAGCATTTTAGGCGTGGTGCCAGAGGAGACGAGCGCGTGAAATCCCGAAATTGCGCCGCAAGCGATGGTGATGAAAAGAAATGGAAACAGCTTGCCTTTAATGATCGGCCCCCCGCCGTGCACGAATTGCGTGACGTTGGGAAATTGAATGTTGGGATGAACCACAAAGACGCCGATGACCAGAATCGCGATCGTGCCAAGCTTCACGTAAGTAGAAAGATAGTCGCGCGGTTCCAGCACCAGCCAGACCGGCAGTATGGATGCGATCAGGCCGTATAGCGCCATCAGAATCGTGATCTGATGGGGCGTAAACGTCAGCGCGGAAGCGGCCGAGCTTTGCGCTATCCAACGGCCGGCGACCACGCCGCCGATCAAAAACACCACTCCAAAGATGCTCGGGCCGGTGACTTTGATCTGCCCCGCATGGCTCTTGAACATCCACAGGCCCATGACTACCGCGATCGGGA
>JASIKQ010000494.1 GCA_030049565.1 Candidatus Sulfotelmatobacter sp. | reverse complement strand
CTCGAGCACAACTTTCTGCATCATCGCCCGCATTTCAGCCGCGGTGTAACTCGAAATCACGCGATGCGATGCTCCGGGATGAAATGCAACCGTTCTCGGCGAACTCTGCGGCTCAATCTTTTCCGCCAAAATGTGCGGTGCAACCCAAACGCCATCGTTGGCAAAAGTCGAAACCAGCGCCGCCAATTGTAGCGGCGAAATGCCAATCTCCTGGCCCATCGAAATCGCTGCAATGGAGACCTTCGACCACCGGGTCACCGGCTTGGTCAGCCCACGCGTCTCGCCCGGCAATTCAATTCCAGTCTGCTGCCCGAATCCAAAGGCGCGAATGTATTTGTAGAAGCGGTCTTCTCCCAGCCGCAGCGCAATCTTGATCGCGCCCACGTCGCTCGACTCGGCCAATACCCCCCACACCGGCAACAAGCCATGGGGCTTGGAGTCGCGAATACGCATACCGTTGTAGACGATCGATCCCATCTGGCAATCGAAGATTTCGTTTGGATTTGTTACTTTCTCTTCCAGCGCCGCCGCGATGGTCACCAGCTTGAACGTCGAGCCAGGCTCATAAATGTCGCTGACGGCGCGGTTCGTCAGCGCCGCAGGCGTAATTTCCTTGCGCAGATTGGGATTGAACGTTGGCCGATTGGCGAGAGCCAGAATTTCTCCAGTATCCGGATTCTCTACAATAACCGTGCCCGCAAGCGCCCGCGTGTCGTGAATCGCCTGATCGAGTTCTTTTTCTGCGATGTACTGAATATTTTTGTCAATGGTCAGGACGATATTTTCGCCCGGCTCCGGCTGCTTTTCGACATCCGAGAACCATTGCCGCCGCGCATCCACCGAAATAAACATCTTTCCCGGACGCCCGCGCAGTTCATCGTCAAACCCATGCTCGATGCCGCTTTGCCCAATATCCTCCATGCCGACAGACCCGACCACCTGCGCCGCCAGCTCGCGCGCAGGATAAAAACGCTTCGGTTCTTTTTGAAAATGAATGCCCTGCAAATTGAGGGACTTAATCCGCTCGATGGTTTCGTCGTCGGCCTTACGGGCGACCCAGCAAAATGTTTTGTGATTCTGGCAGTCCGCGAGCAGGACGTTGCGATCTTCGCCTGTAATTCGAGTGATCAACGAAATCGCAGTCGGCAAATCTTTGACTTCCGAAGGCACTGCGAAGGCTGAATCCACCAGCACAGACATCGCCAGTTCATGGCCGTTGCGGTCGTAAATTACACCGCGCTTGGGCGAGAGCGGAATCGCCCGCTGCTGCTGGTGTTCGGCCTGCTTGACAAAAAAGCCGTAACGAAAGATTTGCAGGTAAACCAACCGCCCGCATATTGCTACGCACCACAGCAAAAGCATCGCGCCTAGAAGATAGAGACGAGAGTTCTTGCCGAGATTCGAGCGGGCCACGCTCATGGGCTTATTTTTCAACCGATGTTATTCCGAACCGGCCGAAAGCTGGTCAGAAATCTGCTTGCTGCCGAACGCCAACACCTGCTACAGAAAGACATGGCGGTCCCTCTGGAGGAGGACCGCCAATAAAAGTTTCCGAGCGAGCTCCGTTCTTACGCTGCTGCGTTACTGCCCTACCAAAACAATTTCCGACCGAGCGCTCGCCATCACCGGCGTATTCGCATCCGCCGACGCATTATCCATCCGAATCACCTGTCCCGGCTGCGGGGGTACCAATCCCATGCTCCGCGCGATTACGTCAATGCGCTCGGGATCGCGCAGCGAAGCATCTTCCAGGCGCAGCGCACGATTCATTTCCGTCAGATTATTAAGCTCGCGTTTCGCCGACTCGATTTGATAGCCATATTCAATTGCGCGAAAGTGCTGCCATGCGTAGGTAAAAACCAACAGAAACAGGCAGCTGAGGGCGGTGCCAAACTGTTTCATCTCGCGGTTGCGCCGCGGGTCTTCCACCTTCACCAGCCGCGAATTATCGATCGCCTTGGCGAAATAAATTTCCGGCGTGCCGGTGAAAAACGTCTTGCGCCGAACCTCCGGAATCGCACTGTGAATTGCCGCCGCTGTCGCCGCCATCACGCTGCTCCCGCAAAAATCGGTTCGCCTTGCGTCTCTGGAACCTGCAACTCAAACATGCGCCGCAGTTCCGTTTCTTCGGCGATCCGCTTGCGCAGAACGCCCTGTTCGGCACGCTCGACCGTCGCAATTAATTCCCTTATGAACGTTCCCGTGTACATTTCCCAACCTCAGACTTTGGATTCCTACCACGGAACCCTTAGGCTTTCGGGCTTCAGCAAAACCCAGCCATGAATTTTTGCTAAAGCCCTACAACCGCCTTACTCGACGGATCTTTGTTCTGCTAAACCCGGTCCGTCTTAACCTGGTAGCCCGGCACGGCCACTACAGCTATGCCGGGGATTCCGGCAGGTTTTCCGGAATCTAAACTCAGCCACTGATCATGTGGGGACAGCCGCCTCGGTTGTCCGGGCGAGCGAAGCTCGCCAGCTTCAAACTCTCTCCGTGGCCCTCAGCTTCGCGCTTCTCGCTCGCGGATTTCGTTTTTGCTCTACTTCCGATGCTGTCACTGGTTTTTTCGTCAGCACCCGGAAGTACTTGTACTTTTTTTCACCCTCACGGAAGGCATCCTTTACCAACCGGTCTTCCAATGAGTGAAAGCTAATGATCACCATCCGTCCGCCTGGCTTCAGAATCCGCGGCGCCGCTTCAAGCAGCGCCCGCAGATCGTCCAGTTCACGGTTTACGAAGATTCGAAGAGCCTGAAAGGTTCGCGTCGCGGGATGAATTCTTC
>JASIKQ010000493.1 GCA_030049565.1 Candidatus Sulfotelmatobacter sp. | reverse complement strand
GGTGCGCTTTTTCGATTTCGTCGAAGAGCACGACTGCATAAGGACGGCGCCGCACCTGCTCGGTAAGTTGGCCGCCTTCTTCATAGCCGACATATCCCGGAGGCGCGCCGATCAGACGAGCGACCGAATGCTTCTCCATGTATTCGGACATATCGATGCGCAGCAGCGCCCGCTCGTCGTCGAACAAGAATTCGGCGAGAGCGCGGGCGAGTTCAGTTTTGCCGACGCCAGTAGGACCGAGGAAAATGAATGAGCCGATCGGCCGCTTGGGATCGCTCAATCCGGCGCGGGAGCGGCGAATGGCATTGGAGACGCGTTCGAGAGCAGCATCCTGGCCAACCACCCGCTGGCGCAGGCGATCTTCCATTGTGACCAGCTTCTTCACTTCGCCTTCGAGCATCTTCGAGACAGGAATGCCGGTCCACTTGGAAACGATGCGGGCGATATCTTCTTCGTCCACTTCCTCCTTCAACATGCGCGAGCCAGACGCTTCCATCTTGCCGGTAAGCTGATCGATTTCGGACTGGGTGCGCGGGACTTCGCCGTACTGAATTTCTGAGGCACGGTTGTAATCGCCTTTGCGGACGGCAGCCTGCTCCTCAGTTTTGAGCTGATCGATCTTTTCCTTCAGCTGACGAATGCGCGCGATCGAGTCTTTCTCTTTTTTCCAAACTGCTTTCAGTGTGTTCGACTTTTCGCGAATGCCGGCCAGTTCTTTTTCGATGATTGCCAAGCGCTCGCGAGAATTGGGATCGTCTTCTCTCTTCAGCGCCTGCTTTTCGATTTCCAGCTGCGTGGCGCGGCGCTCGAGCTGGTCGATGTCGGTCGGAAGTGAATCGATCTGAATGCGAATCGACGCGGCGGCTTCATCGATAAGATCGATGGCCTTGTCCGGTAGAAAGCGGTCAGAGATATAGCGATGCGACAGTGTGGCCGCAGCAACGATGGCCGAATCCTTGATGCGCACGCCATGATGCACTTCGTACTTTTCTTTCAATCCGCGAAGAATCGCAATCGTGTCCTCAACGTTGGGTTCGCCGACGAACACAATCTGAAAGCGGCGTTCGAGCGCCGCATCTTTTTCGATGTATTTTCGATATTCGTTCAGTGTGGTCGCGCCGATTGCCCGTAATTCTCCACGAGCCAGCGCCGGCTTCAGCATATTCGAGGCATCGATTGCTCCTTCGGCAGCGCCGGCGCCGACGAGCGTGTGCAGTTCATCGATGAATAGAACGATCTGGCCCTGGGAGTCTTCTATTTCTTTTAGAACCGCTTTCAGTCGGTCCTCAAACTCGCCGCGATATTTTGCGCCGGCGAGCATAGCTCCGAGATCAAGCGCGACGACGCGCTTGTTTCGCAGAACTTCGGGAACGTCGCCGGAAATGATTCGCTGGGCGAGGCCTTCCACAATGGCGGTTTTGCCGACGCCGGGTTCGCCGATCAGAACGGGATTATTCTTGGTGCGGCGAGAAAGCACCTGGACCACACGGCGAATTTCTTCGTCGCGTCCAATGACCGGATCAAGCTTTCCGCGGCGGGCCTGCTCGGTCAAATCGCGAGCGTAGCGTTCGAGAGCCTGATATTTCGCCTCGGGATTCTGATCGGTGACTTTCTGTGATCCGCGGACTGCGGTCAGGGCTTTCAGAATCGCATCGTAATTTGCACCATGTTGCGCAAGTATTTTCTGCGCCGGATCCGACTTTAGGTGCGTAATCGCGAGCAGCAGATGTTCGGTCGAGACGTACTCATCCTTGAAGTTCGAGGCTTCTTTGAAAGCCTGATCAAGCAATTTATTTGCCGCGCTTGAAAGCGTGGGTTGGGCGGCTTCTCCAGAAACCTTGGGCAGCTTCTCGATCTCGCGATAAATCTCGCTTAGTACAGCCTGCGGGCCGATGCCGATTTTTTCCAGCACCGGCGGAACAATGCCTTCCTTGTCTTCGAGCAGCGCGGCCAAAAGCTGGACTGGCTGAAGCTCGGGATTGCCGTGCTCGGAGGCAAGCTCATTCGCCCGCTGCACGGCTTCTTGTGCCTTGACTGTAAATTTGTCCCAACGAATTGCCATTTGATTATTCCCTGTTCAGTAAGTTGCGTTTTGTCATCCTGAGCGCAGCGAAGGATCTATGCAGGTGGCTTGTGCCGCCTCCGCCTCAATCCAGCGGCCGCGATCACCTTATCCCGGTCGCGCAGCTTTTCCAGCATCTTGATCTTCTCTGAGAAACTGAGCAAAGTGAGGCGCTTACGCGTCTTGTCATTGCTTGGAAATTGAGGCGGAAATTGCTTCTCGAACCTCTCCCATTGGGCAGTTAGTCCGTGGGTCTTCATGATGGCCTTTAATGTCAGCTCATCGACCGCATCGGCTTCAATAAGCCTAAGCATCCAAATTCGATCTTCTGGCGGGTTTGCGGATACCATGAGAGCTATCAGATGTTCCGCCATCATCACCCACGTGCGTTCATCGTCAACCGGCACGGGTAGCGAGCTGGCGACGGCCTCGCGCTCCCCATCGCTATTCGCAACGAGAAACTGAACGGGCCAGCTGGAGATCTCAAAGTACTCACCGTCCGGCTCGCAACCGTGTGACACGAGATAGGCGCGCAACGCAGCTATCGCGGCCTGCGGCCCATTCGGGTTGAACGGCAGTATTACGAATACCTCTATCTCAAGAATCGTTGCTGGTTCCGTGTAGTAGCTTGCAGCGACACCACCGCCGAGAGCGTAGTGAGCAATCACGCCATCGGCCTGCATCTGATTAATGATGTCCAGCGTGGCTTTCAAGATTCCTGTCTTCTGGAATCATTTTCGGCCATTCTGGGCGCTTCGCCAAGTTTTCAAAGGACCTCAAAACAAAATCGGGAGGCGGTCGTCTTGCCGCCTCCCGCATTTCTCATGGCTAAAGCCCGCATCTGTTTTTCTTGCCTTATCGCGGCGCGCCCCTCTTCCACAATGGGACAGCCCCTTCGACGCGCTTCGCTTGCTCAGGGCAGGCTTAACACCCGCGGCTGTCCCCACACGGTTTCTGCCAACATTACGCGGCTTTGCCGGGCTGCTTGCCTTCGAGCGTTTTCCCGGTGGCACTGCTGCCGACGTTGACTTTGATCTGCTTCGGCTTGGCTTCCGCCTTCTTCGGCAGGGTGATGCTCAGCACGCCCTTGTCGTAGTTGGCCGAAACATGCTCGGCATCCACGGTCGTGGGCAGAGTGAAGGTGCGGGTGAAACTGCCGTACTGGCGC
>JASIKQ010000492.1 GCA_030049565.1 Candidatus Sulfotelmatobacter sp. | reverse complement strand
CGCAACGGCTGTGGCGGTTTCGCCAGACGGCAAGAGCGTCCTTTACCGCGTACGCTTCGGCGGCGCCAAAGGGCCGGATAAGACTGAGTGGAATTTGATCGCGACCACGGGCGGCGAGCCCCGTCACCTCAACGTTCCGGACACTTTCAAGCCCGCCGGATTCACTCGCGATGGCGCAGCTCTTTACGGGACCTCTGAGGTAAACAAGATGGAGCAACTGGCTACGCTGGCGCTGGCGCCGGAAAATACCCCTGCGGCCGCTGCTGCCACTCCCGTTCCACTAACCGCTCTACCGAAAGGAATTCACTCCGCTCTGATCTCTCCCGATGGCTCGCACTATGCAATTCTCGCCGACCCGCGGCTTCCCGACCCTCTTGCAGACGTACACACTGTGATCGAAGCGGAGCCCACGAGCCTCTACATAATCGGCGCCGATGGCGCAGCCGGCGCCTGGTGGTGTCCGACATTGCGAAACGTGGCGGAGATTGCCTGGTCACAAGACGGCTCGTCGCTCGCGGTTATGTCACAGACGCCGAAGATTGGCTTTCACTACTTGCACTCCTTGATTGACGTTTGCAGCGCGACCGGGTCGCGGCACGTCGCCAATGTCGATAATGCAGTCGAGGGAATCGGCTGGACCAATGCCGGCAAAGACCTTGTTTTCCTGAGCACAACTTCGATGGTGCTCACACCGGACCATGTCTGGACCGTCCCAGCCGGTGGCGGGACTCCGGTGGACCGCACGCCCAAGCTCGAAGGCAGCGCCCTGCAGTTGACGGTGGATGTCCACGGGAACGCTTGGGCCACGGTGGCGCGCGGCGTCCAGTCAGAGATCGACGCGTTTCATGACAACTCGTTGGTTCCGGCATACAAGTGGCCTGGTGGGACCGTCAATAACGGTCCGATATCGCCGCGGATTGCTTCAGCTCCTGAGGTGCGGGTTCTTACGGTCGCCGATCCGCAACATGCTTCCAATGTGGCGATCGCGCACGTCGACACGCTTCAGCGCATTACTAAAGAAGGGGAAGATCAACTGGCGAAGGTGGCGTTGGGAGATGTCCGTGCCGTCCACTGGAAAAGCAAAGATGGCGTTGCGCTGGAGGGCATCGTCACCTTTCCTGCGGATTACCAGGCAGGGCGAAAGTACCCGTTCATGGTAGAACCGCACGGAGGGCCGGAAGCGAATGACTCGCTGCGACTCGACACTTTCACCAGGATATTTGCCGGCATGGGTTATATCGTTCTTCAGCCGCAATATCGCGGCTCGACCGGCTACGGCACCGAGTTCCTGAATGATATTTACCAGCACTTTGGCGATCGCGCCTATCGCGACGTGGATAGCGCAACTGATTACGCCATCGCCCAGGACTGGGCTGACCCGAATCGCCTGACCATGTTTGGCTGGAGCGCGGGCGGATTCGTGACCTCATGGACGGTCACCCAGACGAATCGCTACAAGGCGGCCATCGAGGGCGCGGGCATTACCGACTGGCTCTCTTTTATATGGACCAGCGACGTTCAGCAGTTCGACTACGACGCCCGGTGGCCCGACAAAGATCCAGCGGCATTTATGGATTTCTCCGCCGCCATGCACTCGGAGAATGTGGCCACTCCGTTGCTGATCCTGCACGGTGCGGCCGACGAGCGCGTGCCGACCTATCAAGGGCGTGAGTTGTTTGAAGTGCTGGCAGCGCGGGGCAAGACCACCCGCATGGTGACGTACCCGGGTTCGCCGCACTTCCCTACCGTGTGGGAGCAGCGTCAGGATGTGTTTCGTGAGATTGCAGCGTGGCTGGCGCGATATAACCCGTGAAAGTCGATTGGCGGATCATGGAACGACCGCCTCGACATCGGTATGGCAGAAGTCATCGCCTTTGAATAGCAGCGGCTCGCCTTTTTCCTTTGCCAAGGCATAGGCAAAACCTGCAATTTTGAAGCGCGGTTTGCGTGCCGATGATCATGCACGCATCATGGGTTAACGCTTGGTGCGCAATTACCTGGTTTCACGCGCCCTCGAGCGCAGCTCGGACCTTCGCGGGTGTAAACGGAACGGAGCGCAGACGTATGCCAACTGCGTCGAAAACGGCATTGGCGATGGCAGAAGGCACAACCGCAGCCGCGGGCTCGCCGACGCCCCAGGGTTTTTCGGTGGGACGATCGATCAACTCGATATTGATTTCCGGAACTTCTGGGAAGGTCAGAATCGGATAGCTGGCCCAATCGACGCTGGTCACGCGGGAACGATCGAATGTGACTTCTTCCTTCAGCGTCCGGCTCACCGTCTGGACCACGTTGCCTTCAATTTGGTTGCGCACGCCGTCGGGATTGATGATCTGGCCGCAGTCTTGCACGACGGCAAAGCGCTTGACGCTGATGTTGCCGGTCTTGCGATTTACTTCCACGTCGGCAACCGCTCCCACGTAGGTGCGCGCGAGCTCATATTTGACGTAAGCGACGCCACGACCGAACGTTATATCGCCGCTGGCGCGCTTCGTGGTCCGGCCTTGCCATTGCGCGAGATGCATCAGCCGCTTCAACAGTTCGCTGCCCCGCGCGTCATTGCCCAGGTATCGCAGGCGGAACTCAAAGGGATCGGCACCTATAACGACGCAAAGCTCATCCAGGAATGCCTCATTAAAGAATGTGTTCTGCATGCGCCCCGGGGCGCGAATCCAGGAGGGACGAAACGGAGTTTCAGCCA
This sequence comes from Candidatus Sulfotelmatobacter sp., assembly GCA_030049565.1. Taxonomy (GTDB): domain Bacteria; phylum Acidobacteriota; class Terriglobia; order Terriglobales; family Acidobacteriaceae; genus Sulfotelmatobacter. Next base: position 224 of record JASIKQ010000492.1, on the reverse strand, counting down.
AGCGATGCGCCACGGTTTTTACATTTGGAAATGCGTAAGGAATCGCCGAGTTATTGATGATGTTGCCGGGAGACATCCCCTTATCGACGGGCAACCCGGCTGCTTCTGCCGCCAGCAGTTTGACGAAAACGCCGCCGGTTCCATCGGGGACGTAGAGCTCGGAGCGCCAGGCGACCACCTGGCCGTTGGAATCGAGGCCGGCTTGCAGGTCCATCAGAGTCGGC
>JASIKQ010000491.1 GCA_030049565.1 Candidatus Sulfotelmatobacter sp. | reverse complement strand
GTTTTCAGGGCGTGGATTTTTCCTGCCATCGTCTCGTAGTAGTCATCGGGCCAGTTGAACTGGACCAAGTCCATGATCGACTGCGCGACTTCGTTCAGGGTTTCGCGCGAGCCCGGCAGACTCAAGGTTTCATTCGCCTGGACACGGACAAGCTCGTCCTCAGTAACGGGATGGTCGCCGACGATACCTGTGAATTCTTTTTTCATTTCGATGAGCGATTCTTTCGTCTTGTCGGTCTGCACGGGAGCAATCGCAAAGAACGGTCTTTGCGAGCGGGCAGCCCAGAGGCGGGTTTGCGCGCCATAGGACCAGTGCTTGTCTTCGCGCAAGTTCATGTTCAGGCGCGCGCCGAAGGTGCCGCCGAACGTGTCATTCATGGCGTTGATGGCGATTTCGTCAGGAGTGGAGGGCGGCGCGGCAACCTCTCCGGCAACGATGACGGATTGCAGCGCACCGGGCTTGTCCAGCAGGTAGACCACTGAACTTGCCGGAGGCTCGACATTGCCGATGTTTTTCTGGGGTACGTCGCCGGGCTTCCAGGTGGCAAACAGTTTCTCCAGCTTGGGTTTTATTTCCGGCAGCGTGGTGTCGCCGACGACGATGAGGGTTGCATTGTTCGGACGAAACCAGACGTCGTGAAATTTGATTAAATCTTCGCGCGTCATCTTGCTTACGCTGTCGAGATTGCCGGAGCCGGTGAGGGGGTTTCCGTAGGCGTGGTCTTTACCGTAGAGCAGCACAGGAAGGACGCGCAGCGCCATTTGATTCGGCGTGTTCTGCTCGCGCCGAATGGCGGCGAGCTGAAGCTTTTGCTGGCGTATGAAATCAGCTTCGGGGAACGATGGATTGAGAATGATGTCGGCGAAAAGATCGAGAGAAGGATCGAGCTTGGATTTGAGCGCCGATAAGCGCACCGTGGTCAAATCGAGATTAGAAACCGAGTGGAGTTCAGCTCCGAGCAGTTCGAGTTGGTCGCTGATCTGCAAAGCAGTGCGGGTTTTTGTGCCGCCGTCGAGCAGGGCCGTGGTCATGCTGGCGGTTCCGGGCGCGGCCAGCTGGTCGGCGGCGTAGCCGGCATCCAGGGTCATCCAAAACTGCACCAGCGGAACATCGTGTCGCTCGGCAAGAATCAGTTTTACGCCGTTGGCGAGCGTGGCGCGCTGGAGCTTCGGCAGCCTCAACTCGGGCGGAGTGCCGGGCTCAGGCGCTTTCGAGCGATCCGCTCCGGTACTGGCAGTTTTGTATTCCGGGAAGGGATGGACTTCGAGAATATAAACTCCGTCGGCGAGCCAGCGATTTGCGGCTGCGCGCAGGTCTTCGGCAGTCGCGTTCTGCACACGCTTGAGAGAAATTTTGTAAGCGGCAGGATCTCCACAAAACACCTGGCTCTGGGCCAGCCGGTCGGACGAGCCGCCGAATCCGCCGATGCGTTCGATGCCACGGATGAAGTCGGCTTGATATTCGGTTTTTACGCGCTGTAGTTCTTCGGGTGTGGGGCCGGTTTTTAGGAATCGTGCTAATTCTTCGTCGAGTTCTTTCTCCACTTTGGCGAGGTCCTGGCCGGGCTTGGCGGTCACCTGAATGCGAAATTGTCCGCCGATTTCGCGTGAGTCGGTGAATACGTCAACGTTGGTGGCGATTTGATCGTCGTAGACAAGGCGCTTATAGAGGCGTGAGCTCTTGCCGGTACTGAGGACGTCGGTGACCAGATCAAGATAGTCGGCATCTGCACTGCAATATTGCGGAATGTTCCAGATTTTGTAAATGCGCGCTTGCGGGACTCGGTCCTGGACGATTTCCCGGTGCGTGCCGGTCATCTTGGCGATCCAGACTTCCTGATGGGCTACCGGAGGCCCGGAAGGGATGTCGCCAAAATATTTCTCGACTTTTTCTTTGGCGGTTTTCGCGTCAATGTCGCCGGCAATAACGAGAACCACGTTCGAAGGTCCGTAATAAGTTTTGAACCATTCCTGGACGTCGCTCATGGAGGCGGCCTCGAGATCGGCCATATCGCCGATGGTCGTCCAGGAATAAGGATGGCCCACCGGGTAAGTATTGTGGGCAATCAGCTCGCGCGTGACGCCGTAGGGCTGGTTTTCGCCCTGGCGTTTTTCGTTCTCCACGACACCCCGTTGCAGGTCGAGAGTTTTCTTATCAAAGCCTCCGAGCAAGTGACCCATGCGGTCGGATTCGAGCCAGAGAGTGAGATCGAGGGCGGAAGTCGGAACGTCTTCGAAATAATTTGTGCGATCGGTATTGGTGGTGCCGTTCAGGTCGGTTGCACCGATGCGCTCCATGGTATCGATGTAGCGCCCGGGAGCGTGCTCGCTGCCGCCGAACATCAGGTGCTCGAAGAGATGGGCGAATCCATTCTTACCGGGCTTCTCATTCTTGGAGCCAACGTGATACCACACGTTGACCGCCACGATAGGAGCTTTGTGATCCTCATGGACGATGAGAGTCAGGCCGTTATCGAGCACGAACTTTTGGAAAGGGATATCAGGAATGTTGCCCACCTGGGAGTAGGCAGCGATGGCAAGGATGATAAAGATGAGCAGAGCGAAGTGAAATCGACGCATGATGGCCCTCCTTGAAATTTTCTGTATCTAACGATGAGCTTTGATAGCTGAGACCGGGCCAGCCTTGATCCACCAAGCCCAAGAACCAGGTTGATCAAGCCAGTCCTTGTACAAATATCGGCGAAGATTTGCATTCGACGCATGCGTGCTGGCGACAACAGATGGCGCCACGCGACCATTCGAGACTTGCTGAGGAAAACGTCCGAATAATACTACTTCTTGGACGCGGTTCAGGGCTTTTAGTTTGTGCCAGTGGCCATGGGGCCGGTGCGGGCATAGTAGCCGCTTTTAGTGCGAACCATCATTTTGCTGTGGCCCTTGGCTTTAGCTTCCACTTTGATCGTACGAAAACCGCCCGCCGACCGCGGGCTCGTAGGCTTATAGCCGATGGTGTATTGGCTGCGAATGTCGTGGGCGACGTGGCGGCTGATTTCATCGACTTCGTCAAGCGTTTTGGGAAAGAACGCAAGGCCCCCCGTGCGCTCGGCAATGATCTCCAGAGCGCGTTTGGCGCGCTTCGGATGCTCTTCATCGCCAAGTATTCCAATTGCGTACACCACCGGTCCATTTTCCGACTGCAACTGCTTTACCGTTTCCTCCAGACTGTCGCGGCTGGCGTTGTCTTCGCCATCGGTGACCACGAACAATACCTTGCGGTCGAGCCGGCCATCTCTTGCCAGGTGATCGGCGGAGGCCACCAGCGCATCGCGCAAAGCGGTGCCGCCCTTCGCATCGATTTTCTCCAAAGCTTCTTTCAGTTTCAGCAGATCGTTGGTGAAATCCTGGTCGAGATAATATTCGTCGTTGAAATTCACGATGAAAACTTCATCCTGAGGATTACTCGATCTCACTAAGTTCAAGGCCGCCTGATTGACCTTGGCGCGCTTCTCGCGCATCGATCCTGAGTTGTCTATGAGAATTCCCATGGACACGGGAATGTCTTCATGATGAAAGGAAATGATTTTTTGCGGCTTGCCGTCTTCGAGCACGGTGAAAGCATCGCGGTTCAGATCGGTAATGATGTGCTGCTTATCATCGACTACCGTCGCGTGTAGCAGAACCTCATCGACATCCTTGCGGATGACGTAGGTTCCGTTCTCGTTTGTGGGCTGCTGAGGGGCAGAGTTGCCGGGAGCTTGCGCTGGGCTGGATTGAGGTGTGATCGCAGAGTTAGGCAGGGGCTGAGATCGCAACGATTCCGCGGAAAAAATGCACACGACACCCCGTAGAAAAAACAGCAGTATCCAGCCGGTGACCTGCTTATTCCTCGG
>JASIKQ010000490.1 GCA_030049565.1 Candidatus Sulfotelmatobacter sp. | reverse complement strand
CGTTTCCACCGGCTCGCTATCCGGTGCGAATTGCAGCCGGCTTAGCGCGGCGATGGGACGCGCGAAAGGGATGGGCGCGTCCTTACTATAGGCGCGCAGCAGGTGATAGGTGATGAGCAACTGAGTAAGCGCCAGAGGATCGCTGTGCCGCACCTCAGTGCCGTAGTTGTAGTCGCCGAACTGGTCGGCACGTAGCGGGCGCAGGTCGGGAAGATGATTCCAAATTGCGTCTTCCAACTCGGCCGCATGTTCGCGGCTGACGTTGCCATCCACTTCTAAAAATTCCACGGGACGGCGATTGTCGCGGCCAAGTTCGAGACGAACGCCGGGCCGGTCCTGATCGGAAAGATAGCTCAGGTCGGGGTGCGGAATGGTGGGGCGTAGAACCAAATTGACATCGAGATGGCTGTCGGCTTGTTCCGAGCGGTCGCCATCAGGGTGAAAGCGCACAACAATGTCTGCGAACTCGCGTTGCGGACGAATGAAGTCATGCGAGTCGGCCTCGCGCCGCTCCAATTCCGCTAACACCTGCTCTGCCGTGTAACCGCGCTTGGCGGTGTCGCGTTTGATTTTCCACGCGCGCCGCAGTTCCTCCGGCGGATCAAGATACACTTTGACGTCATAGAATTGCCGCATGGTTGCGGTGTGGAAGCCCAGCAGTCCTTCCACAATGACAAACTCGCTTGGGACCAGGTATTCCGGGCGCACTAGCGAGCCTGTGCTGTGGTCGTAGACGGGCTTGAGCATGGGCTGGCCATAGTGGGCGCGCTCGAGGTGCAGCTCCAAAATGTCGAGGTAGTTGCAGTCGGGATGCAACGGGGTAATCTTCCGCTGCGCGCGCTCGATGCGGTCGTACTTGTGATAGTCGTCGGCGCAAATGTGGGTGACCCGATCCGTGCCGAGCAATTCCACCAAGCCGCGAGTGATCGTGGTCTTGCCCGCAGCACTGTCGCCCACGATTCCGAGCACTATTGGTCTTCTTTTAGTAGTCATCTCGCCTCCTCGCGCTTGATGCCTGCATCACCGCCAACCGGCGCATCGTCGGGATCAAGTTCCAAACCGCCGCGGAAGACGCGGCTCTGCCGAATGTCACCTTCCGCGATGCGTACTAATTTCTCTTTCGCAACGCAACCACCTTCATTTACGAGGCGGCTGGCCTGGCGCAGCTTGATGCGGTCGATCGCATTCCGCACGCTGCGCGCGTTGGCAAAATGCGGCTGCTTTTTGCGCAATTCCAGATACTCGGCGAAGGCTGCGCGGGCCCCGTCGTCGAACGCGTAGTTCTGCTCCTGCAGCATGAGTTCGGCAATCGCGATCAGCTCCTGCAGCGTGTAATCCGGAAAACTAATGTGGTGCGCGATGCGGGAGCGAAATCCCGGATTGTATTGAAAGAAAGCATTCATCCGCTCCTGGTAGCCGGCCAGGATGACGACCAGGTCATCGCGTTGGTTCTCCATGACCTGGAGCAGCATCTCGATCGCCTCCTGGCCATAGTCGCGCTCGTTTTCGGGACGATAGAGGTAATAGGCCTCGTCAATGAAAAGCACGCCGCCCATGGCTTTTTTCAAAATTTCCTTCGTCTTGGGAGCGGTGTGACCTACATACTGACCGACCAGATCGTCGCGGGTAGCCACCACCAGGTGTCCACGGCGCAAAAAGCCAAGGTGCTGCAACAGCGTTGCCATGCGCATTGCCACTGTGGTCTTGCCCGTGCCCGGATGACCGGTGAAGCACATATGCAAGGTTGGACGCTCCGTGGATAATCCGACTTTCTCGCGCAAACGCGTCACCAGGAGCAACGCGGCGACCCGCCGGATGTAGGCCTTAACCGGCAGAAGCCCTACCAACTCGCGGTCGAGCTGGTCCAGGATCTCGTCGAGATTGGAATCGCGATGGGCGGCAGCGATGTCGACAAAACTCTCATCGTCTGCCTTGGTCGCGGGACCCGGCATGCCGACGGAAGTCGCGACCGCCTCTGTTTCGGCCTTTTCTGTTCTCATCTTTCCGCTCTCAAGGGTTATCTCTGGTCTGCTGCTCCGGTATCGGTTGAGCTTCTTACCGGTTTCCTTCTATCGTGGTTTGGAGCGAATCGTGTATTGGATTCGCCGGTCCTCGCCTTCCGTGCGGTCGAGGGTGAAGCCGGGCTCCTCCTTAGGCCGATGCACGATGAAGCTCAACATGGTGGTTTGTTTGCCTTTGGTGCGGTCATAGCCGTTCAGCTTGATGTAGTGATCCGGAAACGCACGGCGGCACTCGTTGAGCTCCTGGTAAGGAATGTCGAGATCGTGCGCTTCGAACATGGGCAGACCCCACATTTCCCAATAAGAATTGCGGGGATGGGGATCGTCGGTATGCTCGATGGAAATCGGCCAGCCATTGTCGAGGCAATACCGCATTTGCAATTTGATCTGCTCCTCGGTGAAATCCGGCAAATAAGAAAAAGTTCCTTGTGTAATGCGCATTGTTAAATCTCCATTTCACGGGCCCGCGCAGGGCAAAATTTTGCTTCCTCGTTCAATGCAGCGTCACACCGTCAGTGTGGGCACTGCATCTGGCACGTCGGTCGACTCGAAATCGAAGGTGACGTCCTTCCAAACATCGAGCGCTTTTCGGAGTTCCGGTGACCAGCGAGCGGCTTTGTCGAGAATTTCCGGACCTTCACTCAGAAAATCCCGGCCTTCGCTTCGGGCCTGGATCATGGCTTCGACTGCTACGCGATTCGCGGTGGCTCCCTGGGCGATTCCGTCGGGGTGGCCGATGGTGCCGCCGCCGAACTGGAGCACCACATCCTCGCCGAGATAGTGCAGCAACTGGTGCATTTGGCCGGCGTGGATGCCGCCTGAGGCTACGGGCATGGTTGCGGGCAGAGAGGCCCAGTCTTGCTCGAAATAGAGCCCCTGCGAAGGATCGGCTTCGAGTTTGTTAGCGCGAAGAGTGTTGTAATAACCGCGGATCGCGTTGGGGTCGCCTTCGAGCTTTCCAACGACCGTGCCGGCGTGAATGTGATCCACTCCCGCCAGGCGCATCCATTTCGAGATGACACGGAAATTTACGCCATGAGTCTTTTGCCGCGTGTAGGTGCCATGACCGGCGCGGTGCAGGTGCAGAATTACGCCGTTCTTACGCGCCCACTTCGACATGGATTGGATTGCCGTATAGCCGACGGTCAGATCGATCATCACTATGATGCTGCCGAGTTCTTTGGCGAAGTCGGCACGCTCGTACATGTCTTCCATGGTTCCGGCGGTGACGTTTAAGTAATGTCCTTTGATCTCGCCGCTGGCCGCGATCGCACGGTTCACCGCTTCCATGCAGAACAGATAACGGTCGCGCCAGCGCATGAAGGGCTGGCTGTTGATGTTCTCGTCGTCCTTGGTGAAGTCGAGCCCGCCGCGCAGCGCCTCATAAACTACCCGTCCATAGTTGCGGGCGGAAAGGCCGAGCTTGGGCTTGACTGTGGCGCCGAGCAGCGGACGCCCAAATTTATTCAGATACTCGCGCTCCATTACGATGCCGTGAGGCGGCCCCTGAAAAGTCTTCACATAATGAGGAGGGATTCGCATGTCTTCCAAACGCAAGGAGCGAAGCGCTTTGAACCCGAATACGTTGCCGATAATCGACGAGGTCAGGTTGGCGATGGATCCTTCCTCAAAAAGATCCAGATCGTAGGCGATGTAAGCAATGTGCTGATCGCTGCCCGGGACGGGATCGACGCGATAACACTTTGCCTGGTAATTTTCGTAGGGCGTTAGCCGGTCGGTCCAAACCACCGTCCATGTCGCAGTGGAAGACTCGCCGGCCACGGCGGCCGAGGCCTCAATGGGGTCCACACCTTCCTGGGGCACAAGGCGGAAGGCGCACAGAATGTCGGTATCTTTGGGTTCGTAGTCGGGATTGTAGTAGCCCATTTCCGCGTAGGGTGTAATGCCGGCTGCCCAGCGGCTTTTGTTCTTGACTGAAGTGTTGTTACCCGCCATTTTTTGTCTCCTTCGACTTATGCCGCAGATTCCCTGCGGATTAAGCCCACGCTTTCCATATACCTGTTGCCGCATTATCAGATTGTGGATATCAACGCAATGATCTCCGTCATAGGTTCGTGTGATGCCATTCGCCGTCGAGATCGAGCCTGATCCACGGCAAACTCTCGTAGCGAACGACGATCCCTCGCCGGCCAATAGGCGAGGCCGTTAATGCTAATTGCCTGCCAATGCCAAGGCCTTCGAAGCCTTTGGCAGACCGGCGACACTGCTGTACTGCACCCGCACCTTCTCGCCAGGATGAACGTACTCAACCGCGCTTTTAACCGCAATTGCGGCTTCTGCGAATCCGGTGGCGATGAGCTTGATTTTTCCCGGATACGTAACCATGTCGCCTGCAGCAAAAACGCCGGGAAGATTGGTTTCCATGCGCGAGTTGACCACGATTTTTTTCTCCTGAAACTCCAGGCCCCAGTTCTCCATGGAACCGAGATTGACATGGAAGCCGATCATCGGCAGAAGGGCTTGCGCTTCCATCGTCTGCTCCACTCCACGCGAGTTCCTCACCGTAATGGCTTCCAGTTTTCCGTTGCCGTGGGCAGCCGTCAGCAGCGTGGAGGTGTGCAGGCCGATGTGACCGAAGTCTGCCAGTTGCTGCACTTCGCGCAAGGTGGAAGCGTGCCCAGCGAATTCCTGCGAGCGATGCACCAGCGTGATCCGGGCAGCAATTGGCCTGAGGTTCAGAACCCAATCCAGAGCCGAGTCGCCTCCGCCCACAATCACGACTTTTTTTCCGCGGAACAGCTCGGGGTCGCGAACGCTGTAGTAAACGCCCTTGCCTTCGAAGCGGTCGCAACCCTGCGCGTCGTGCTTGCGCGGCGTGATCAGGCCCAGCCCGCCGGCCAGCAGAACGGTTCGTGTGGGATAACTGTTTCGATCGGTCACGATTTCTATGGGCTCCCCCTGGCCCGCGAAGCGAAGGCCCTTGACGCTTTCGCCCAGACAAACCTCGGCGCCGAATTGAAGCCCTTGCTTAATCAGGTTATGCACCAGTTCCTTTCCCAGGACTTCGGGTAAGCCGAAAACGTCGTAGATCTTCTTTTCCGGATAAAGCGCCGTCACCTGTCCGCCGAGTTGAGAAGCAGTCTCGATAATGCGCGCCGAGATCTCATGCATGCCCGCGCGAAAAGCGGCCGCCAATCCGGTCGGGCCGCCACCAATTATGGTGAGATCTCTGATTTCCATGACTTTCTTCATCAACCGCTGCCGGGAAAGCCGGGCTGGTTGGCCCGGCTCATCCTTAGCCCCATCACCATCGTGAACCACTGGGTTCCGTGGCTCCCTCCGATCCCGCTAGCTTTCGATATCTTCCGTGGCTTCGAATATCTGAAACTCTTCCTTGACGTAGGCGCGCAGAACATCGGTGCGCGACACAATGCCCACCAACCTGCCATCGGATACCACAGGAATTCGCATAATGTGATGGCGGGTCATCAATTCGATCGCCTCTTCCACGCTTTGATTGGCTTCAAGGCAAATCGGCTTGTCGCTCATGATGTCGCGTGCCACCTTGGACATGCCGTTCGCGCCATTGCGCAGAACTTTCAGGATGTCGAATTCGGTGACCACTCCGATTACGTGCCCTTGATCGTCAGTTACAGGAAGTCCGCTGATGAACCCGGAGAGCATCTTCTGCGCCAAGCTGGTGCAGGTAGCGTTGGCCTTGGCCGCTACTACCCGAGTTTCCATGATCTGGCTAACCTTCATTCGCTACCTTCCCTTCGGCATATTTGCAAATCGGCGGCTTACTGGCTTTGGTTTTGCCGCCAGACCTTCCTGCGCCAGGCTGGGGAATACCCCAAGCAACCAGCCGTACACCATGTGTCCTCCGAGCGAAGCCGCAACCGCTTTCAGCCCGCCAATTTGGGCGCTAAACAACCCGGCACCCATCATGGGCATGACGACTAATTGCGAGATCAACCACAGCAGGCCCCCAAACGCTATCCCCTTTGCGACCGGCGGACCGGGCAGGAACCGGTAGAACAAGAACGCGAAAGCCAGGGGAAAAATGACTACCCCGTTGAGGATGTGAACCAGCATGCCCATCTTCCAGCCGCCAAGCACTTCTCCCAACATGGCAGCGATATCCGTGTTCACGCCTAAGGTGAGTGCCAGCGCATACATCAGCACCGTCATCGCCGGCGTCCCCAGCAGGCCCCCTAAGAAAACCATGGTCGGATTCGGCTTCATATTCATTTCCTCCTCGACTGGCTACTCAATGCCGACTTGCCCGATCCCCGAACATCGCCTTCAATCTTGCTGCTCGTATAGCTCAATGCTCACTGCTGCTCTAGTCACATCGACTTAAAAACAAAATCGAGATTCTTGCTGTCGTTCACCCCCACCGTGATCTTCTGCGTCGTCGTACCAAACTTTTCGTGCCAAACTTCAATGGTGTAAGTGCCCGGCGGCAGATTGCCCAAATTGAAGCTGCCGTCCTTACCTGTAACCGCAAAAAACGGGTGCTTGAACACCGCCACGTAGCCGCGCATCCAGGGATGAATGTTGCACTTCACCGGAATCGCAATCTCCTCCCGCGGGAACGTCTCAGCCATCTTCGAGCCGGGGAGTTCAGCCTTGTTCCACTCCCGGTTGTTCGTGGGCACAGGATGGATATTGTGGGCTGTGGAATCGCTGTTGGTCATTTCGATCGGCTGGTTCGCGCGCAGGGCGAGAACGTGCGGCTGGAACATGCAGCCTTTCTGGTCGATCACAACCGGCTGCGCCGGTGAATCAAACTTCCGGTCTCCCAGACCGTCCGACACAAAAACAATCGCATTTTGCAGGTTGCCTTTTGCGTCGGCGATTATCTCTTGTGCCGGAACCGCAGTGGCATGCTGCTTGGCGCAACTCGGGTCGGCCGCCATGTTGATCGGTTTCAACTTTGGTACGGCGCCTTGAAGCCTAACCGTGCCTTTCACTGTTGCGCCCCCGCCAGTGGAATCCGGCGGCGGACTTCCCGCATTTGCCGTCTGTCTGCTCGAAAGACAAACCGCCACGGTCAACGCGATGCTCAAAGCGGTACTGAAAGTGAGATTTCTTGTTTTCATGGTTTTCTGTGCGGCTACAGCGCGCGGCCTCCTTTGAGTTTTTGTGTTCGCTGTCACGGCGCTACAAAGGCAAGTCGCTTGCCAACTGTGTCGCGGCTTCGGGCGAGCATCGCCGCTTGCAGTTAAGGAATCTCGGATCAATGAGTTAGGCGGGGATAAGAACGGAAGGGGAGAGATCCAGACCGGACGGCCGGTTTGCCCGATTGTGGCACTGGTGTCACATATTATAAGGAATCCATAAATTAATAAGTGTAATAAAATTAATAACTTGGTGTATTTATTTGAATAAGAGACGTAAATGTCTCTATAGTGGGACCATTATGTCTCAAACGCTCGATTGCGGGTCGGGTGTGTGAGTTTGTGTTTCGCCAGCAGGCGATGGAAGGTGCGGCGCGGCAGGTTCGCCAGTGCGGCTGCTCGCGAGACGTTACCTTTCGCCTCGGATAGGTAGCTTGCCAAGGCCTGCCGTTCAAACTGCTCGATCACTTGCGACTTGCTTGCCATAAATCCCTTTTGCGGCGTGAAACCGGGAAGGTCTTGAACATGAAGGGGAAGATGTTCGGCCTCAATCACGGAAGACGACGTCAACACCACTGCCCTTTCGATGACGTTCTCTAATTCGCGCAGGTTTCCTGGCCAGGAGTAGGCCTTGAGCAAGGCGATCGCCTTGGGTGCAATGGATTCCACGCGCTTGTTCACTTTCGCTCGTGCCCGCTGCAAAAAATATTCCGCCAGGAATGGGATGTCTTCGGTCCGCTCACGCAGCGGGGGAAGTGTAATGGTGAACGTATTGATGCGATAAAAAAGATCTTCGCGGAATGTGCCGTCGCGTATGGCTTTTTCCAGGGCCTGATTTGTGGCCGCGATGATGCGCACGCTCACCTTCTTGGTTTGCACATCGCCCACGGCGCGAATCTCGCCGGTCTGCAAGGTTCGCAAAAGCTTGGCCTGGATCTCGAGCGACATGTCTCCAATTTCATCGAGAAACATGGTTCCCCCATCGGCTTTTTCGAACAGTCCTTTTCTGTCGGCGTAGGCGCCGGTAAAGGCCCCGCGCTTGTAGCCGAAGAGTTCGCTTTCCAGCAGCGCCGGGGATAAGGCTGTACAGTTCAGCGTCACCAGTGGCTCATCGCTCAGTGTGCTGTGACGGTGAATGGCTCTGGCTACTAGTTCCTTGCCGGTTCCGCTCTCGCCTCGGATCAAGACTGTGGTAGGGGTGGGCGCGACCCTGGCGATCAGTTCAGAAATCTCCTTCATTTTAGGGTTGTTGCCGATAATGAACTCACTCTCGGCGCGCGCGTCCAGCTCGCGGAGAGCCAGTTGGTATTTATCTTCCAGCGCTTCGGTTTTGTTCGTGGCGTCGATGAATTCCCAGATAAACCGCACGGCACTGCCGCGAATGACTTCCGTTCCATCAGTTTTCAATCTGTCAATCACCCGGGCGGCGGCAGGGTCGCCGGTCACATCCACAATGAGGTCGATATCCTTTTCCGCGAGCAGATCCTGATAATTAGTGGTTACGGGCAATCCAAATTCGCGAGCAAGCGCCAATCCCGCCGCTTCTTCATTCTTGTCGGCCACCCCTGCGATTTCGACGTTGGGATGTTTGTGGAATAACTCGACCAGAGCCTTTCCACCGCTACCAGCGCCGATAAGAATAATTCGCGTCATGGTTGTTCCAGCACAAGTCTATCTCTGGAATACAGAACCGAAAAGAGCACATCGTGCACGAGAAGGTTTTTCCAGAGCCCGATCGGCGTTTTCTTGAGCGACGAAGATGTCGGGAAAATCTGATGTAGTCCCGTGCGGTCCTCTGTGATCCCCTGTGCTCTCTGTGTTTAGGATTTTCCTGGAGGCTAATCAGAGTTCTCCTTAGCGTTCATCGTCCTCCATCCACGCGGCGCCGGTCGATCGCAAGGGCACGTTGAAACGCAAAAGTGAAGTCCGATCACCGTCGACGCGAATCTCGATCAATGCGCCGTTCAGGATGGAAGGAAACAGGGTGCGGTAACGCGAAAGCGGCACGCCAATCAGTCCACAGAGCGCAAGACGGATAAGCGTGTTGTGCGCAATCACGAGCACGCGGCCATCAGGATGCCTTCGCTCAATCTCCCGAAAACAGCCGATGGCCCGTTCCGCAGCTTGGCGCGGATTCTCGCCTCCCGGTAAGTGACTGGCCACAGGGTCGGCTTGAAAAGCTGCAAACGCTTCGGGAAATGCTCGTTCAATCTCAACATTGGTTAAACCCTCGCCCTCGCCGAAACTGAGTTCCCGAAGCCGGGGATCGACACGCGCTATAAGCCCAGTCGCGCGCTCTACCGGTTCGGCCGTCTGCCGGGCGCGCCGTAAAGGTGAGACCCAAATCGCGGCAAGATGCCCGGTCACGGCCCAGCGGCCCAGCCGCTCTGCCTGCTCGCGACCGCGTGGTGAGAGCGCAATATCCGTGTGGCCGGCGTAACGATTCTCTGCGTGCCAAACGGTTTCACCATGGCGAGCAAGCACCAGGTGTGTCATTGCATGGCCCTCCGCACTGCATGTTCAACCAGCGCCGATTCGACCCAGCCGCGGCGGGAAAGCTCTCGAACCAGCTGAATGTAGGGCTCGCGAAATCGCGCGACACGATTCGGCCGGGGCTCGATCACCTCACGAATACGCACCATCTTCTTGGCGACATCCGAAACCCGGCGTCCGGCTGAGGCGGCGAGCACGGCCATGCCCAGCGCAGCCTCGGCGTTCTCCGGCACACAAACGGCACGGCCAAGAATGTCGGCCCGAAGCTGACACCAATAAGAGTTACGAGCTGCTCCGCCGGTCAAGCGGAAATCGCCGTTGACAGGTGCGCCCAAGAGCTCGAGGTAGTCGAAACAGAGCCGCTCGATGAAACACACTCCCTCGAGCAGCGCAGCGAACAGATCGATTTCGTCGGCTGGCGTGCCCAGCATGAAGCCTTGCGCATCCGGCGCAGTGAAAGGAAAACGTTCACCTTGCGCCGCCAGCGGATAAGCCAGTACGCTCGCCAGCTCACGCCTCGCCGCCTGCGCGCTTAACCCATCAAGATCGCGCCCGGGAAAATATTTTGTGAGCACTCCGGCGCCAGTGCTGGACGCTCCGCCGGGCAACCAGTTTCCATCGGGAGAGCGATGCGAATAAACCACGCCCGCGGGATCGCGAATGAGTTCTCGGGTCACTCCCTTGAGAACCAAAGTAGTCCCAAGCACGGAATTCCAAGTGCCAACCTCCAGGGCTCCCGCGGCGATCTGGGCAGCGCATCCGTCCGTCATCCCCGCAATAATTGGTGTGCCCGCGGGAATGCCGGTCTCCGAGCCAGCTTGCGCGCACACCGTTCCGACTGGCGTCCCTGGGCGTACGACCTCGGGCATGATTGCTCGGGGCACCGCTAGCGCATCCAGAACTTCGAAAGGCCAGGCTTCGCGGACGAGATCGTAACCCGTCTTGAGCGTGTTGCTTGAGTCCGACGAAACCTGATGGCCTGCGAGCCGTTGATTGATGAAGTCGGACTGATGAGCGAGATGTACGTCTGAAATCGCACCGCGATGCCGGCGCAACAACCAAAGCAGCTTGGGCAACGCCCACGAAAGCTGCACGCGGTATCCCATCACTGCCCAGGTTTCGGCGCCGGTTTCAGCAACCAGGGGCCATTCCTGAATCGCGCGGGCGTCGTCGTACATAAGCCCGGGCGTGATCGCGTTGCCACAGTTGTCCACTAACAGGATGGTCCCGGACGTGGCATCGACAGCCACTGCGCCGATAGCGGGTGCAGGTAAAGCGGCCAGAGCCGCACGGCAGGCGGAGACGACTGCACGCCACCACTCCTCGGGATCCTGCTCATGCCTGGACCGGTCACGCCGGCTGACCAGCCGCTGCGAGCCTTTCCCAAGCACCGCACCGGTTTCGGAGACAGCGACCGCACGCACGCTTTGTGTGCCGACGTCCAGGCCCAGCCAGACGTTTCCCTCGATTTTGCCCGCCATCGTTGAGAATTATCTGTTCAAGAAACCGCAAATACCTGCGCGTGGCGACAAGCCGCGCACCAATCAAAAACCTTTCATACTCGACGGCGGGCCGATGCAGCAAAGCATATCCTACCGCCGCTCTAAGTTCGTCTCCAGCTTTTCGTAGACTTCCTCGGCGCGTCGCAACGCTTCCAGCACGTTTTCGCAGATATTCTCAGGTCCAATTACATTCTCAAATTCTGCTTGGTGGATTAGTCGTGAGGGCTGTTCGCGGGCGCCGCACAAAATCAGCGTCCGCTTCGTCGAATGGAGCTGTTTAGCGACCTCCTCCAGCGCAAATAACCCCGTTGCGTCGAGAGCCGTCATATTACGCAGGCGCAGAATCACGACGGGGGGCAGTTGGTGGAGTTCCTCGGTGACCACCGAGATCTTATCCGTTGCCCCAAACAGGAAGGGCCCGTGAATGCGGAAGATCGTCGCATAATAAGGAATGTCTTTGTCCTGTAGAATGTGCACGCGGCCGTCTTCGATATAGCCGTCGGTGACTTGTGAAACCGTGGTCGTGGCGGCAACCCGACTGATGAATAGGAGTGCGGCCAGGATCATCCCCGCTTCCACCGCGACAGTCAGATCCGCAAACACAGTCAGCGCGAAAGTCACCAGCCACACGCTGATGTCCGTCTTGGTGACTTTGAGCAGCTGCGGAATCTCCCGCCACTCGCCCATGTTGTAAGACACCACCATCAGGATGCCGGCCAGCACCGCCATCGGTACAAAACGGACTAGAGGGGAAGCAAACAGCAGAATACATAACAAGGTAAGCGAATGGATCATGCCCGCTACCGGCGATTGCGCCGGTGGCCGGCAGTCCACCAAACAATGGCGATACCATGTTTGCGATACCTTGTCCGAACAGCTCTACGTTAGGATTATGACGGTCGTTGCTCATACGGTCCGATACCACAGCCGACATCAGTGACTCGATGGCACCTAGCATGGCCACCGTAAGGGCAGGGCCGAGCAAACCATGAATCAGATCGGCGCGGAATCTCGGGACTGCCAGATGTGGCAATCCGCTCGGAATCCCACCAAACCGCGTG
>JASIKQ010000489.1 GCA_030049565.1 Candidatus Sulfotelmatobacter sp. | reverse complement strand
ATAAATTTATTGGCCAGTTGGCGGACCTGCGCGAAATGCTCTTCAGCAATTTTTCGCTGCCGGTTCGCCACGTACAGACCGACCGAGAGGCTGGTAATCACAACCACCAGGGCGCTGGCGCCCGCCACGACCGGCGCCCGGTTTCGTCGCATGAATTTTCGCGCGCGATACCAGAAACTGTCAGGCCGCGCGCTGATCGGTTGATGGTTGAGATAGCGTGTCAAGTCATCCGCCAAAGCCGTGACCGAGCCGTAGCGTTCGCCAGGATTCTTCTTGAGCATTTTCCCGACGATGGTGTCGAGGTCTCCGCGGAGCTGGCGGCTCAGCTTTTCAGGAGTCGCGCCGCGATTTGCAGCCGCGACATCATCTCCGGCGACAGCATCTGACGCCCGCACCGCTTCCTCTTCCAGCACCGCTTTCATCAGTGCAGCCGGCGAGTGTGGACCCGCGCCCGCCGTGTGCTTCCCGGTTAATAGCAGATAAAAAAGAACTCCTAAGGAATAGATATCGGTTGCAGTGGTCACGGGCTGGTTCGACAGCTGCTCAGGCGCAGCGTATTCCGGAGTCATCGCCGAACCGCCCTCATGGGTGAGCAATGTGGGAGCGCCCGTCTGTCCTTCGCCTTCGAGAAGTTTGGCGATGCCGAAATCCAGAAGCTTGACCCGGCCCTTGGTAGTAACCATTACATTCGAAGGCTTGATATCGCGGTGAACGATCAGATTGGCGTGAGCGTGCGCCACCGCCGAAAGCACATCCAGAAAAAGTCGAATGCGGCTGTCTACACCCAGCTTGTGGCGATCGCAGTATCGATCGACGGCGATGCCGTCGACATATTCGAGAATCAGGTAGGGCTGGCCGCCGTCGGTCACTCCGGCATCGAGAAGCTCGGCAATATGGGGATGAGTCAGCCGCCCAAGAATGCTGCCCTCGCGCTTGAATCGTTCTTCCGCCGACGGTCCGGCGAGAGCAATGCTCACAAACTTCACCGCGGCCCGACGGTCAAATCTACCGTCGCTCCGCTGTGCCAGCCATACGCTGCCCATTCCTCCCTGGCCAATTCGATCACTCAAGGTGTAGGCGCCTATGCTTTTGCCGGCAAGACCCGCGGAAAACCTGAGCGGCGAGCGTTCCAGGAAGCCTTCGCTTTGCAGTTGTTGCTGTTCCTCCAGAAGCGCCTCAAGAGCCTCTGCCAGTGCCGCGTTTTTCTCGCGAAGGGAATGCAGCCATAACCGGCGCTGCTCGGAGTCCATCTCCAGAGCCTCATCCAGATAGGGACCTAGTTGCCGCCATTGTTCGGCAGTAAGCGTGTTCATCGCGTTCTCAAGCTGGCAATTCGGTTTGCAGCGTTCGATGGAGATAAAGGCGAGCTCTCTCCCACTTGCGCTGCACGGTGCGCTCCGAAACTCCTTCCATGTTGGCAATCTCGCCGAAAGAGAAACCGCAGAAAAATTTCAAATCCACGACCTGGGATAGCGAGCTGTCGACTGTGGCGAGTTCGTCTAATGCGCCGCTCAGCCGCATAAGCTCTTGATCGTTGGTGGGATTTTTCCCGACATCGGTAGTCAACGCAGTGATTTCAAACTTCCCGCCGCGCTTGATTGCCAGCCGGTTGCGAATGTGGTCGATAATGAGTCCGCGCATCACCCGCGCGGCGTATGCCATGAATCGCCCCTCATCGGGGAAGAAAGCTTCCGCCTGACTCGCCATATCGAGGTAGGCCTCGTGAATCAGTGTGGTCGCACTCAGGCTGTCGACCCCCTGGCGCGCTAATTGAAGCTTGGCCAGGTGGTGGAGTTTCGCGTACAGGAGAGAAAATAGCTTGCCCGCCGACTCCTGGTCGCCCTGTTCGGCCAAGGCGATCAGCTTGGAAATGGTGGCGTCCGTTTGCCCCATACCGTCCGCCTTTCACGTGGGCAAGAGAATCTCGCATTTCAGGTGAATAGTCAAGGCTGGTGGTCCCTGATAACTACCGGTCCCTGGGTTGATTTCCCTGAAAATTGGCCCTCCATGGCGGCAAAAGTGTGGGAAAATGACGGCAGAAGCTGGTCGTCTGGGGGGGTGTGTATGTCCTGCCGCAAGACCTGGCTGGTGGTTCCCGCCGTAGTGGTTTTCGCCTTGGTTCTTTCCACCGCAATTTTTTCTGCTGTTGCGCGTGCGCAGGTGGCGCATGGCGAGCAGGTGCAGATTGCGCCGCCGCTGGTCCGGGCGGTCGATCCGCCGGCGGCGGATGCCACCGCGGCAGACCTGGAGCAACAGGGCGATCAGCTCCGTACGGAAAAACTTTATCTGGACGCTCTCGACTACTACCATGCTGCGCTCGTCAAGAAGCCGAATGACGCGCGCATATTGAACAAGGTCGGCATTACCGAGTTGATGTTGCAGCGCTATAAGGAGGCGCGGAAAGCGTTCGAGAAGGCGATCCGCGAGGATCGCGAATACGCCGATGCCTACAACAATCTGGGCGTGGTGCTCTATGAGAACAAAAAATATGGGCCGGCGCTGAAGGAATATCACAAGGCGATTGAGAAGGACGCGAATTCGGCGTCGTTTTACAGCAATCTGGGAGCGGCGTATTTCTCCAAGCGCGAGTTCGATCCGGCGGTGGCGGCGTATCAGCGGGCGCTGGAACTGGATCCGGATGTGTTCGAGCGGACGTCGCGGGCGGGAGTACAGGCGCAGCTGCCCAGTCCGGAAGATCGGGCGCGGTATGACTACACGGTTGCGAAGCTGTACGCCAAGATGGGGTTGTCGGATCAGTCGCTCGAGTATTTGAGAAAGGCAAAGGAGGCCGGGTACAAGGATCTGAAGAATGTCTATAAAGACGCGGAATTTACCGAGCTGAGGAAAAATCCGCGATTTGTAGAGTTGATGGCATCGAATACGCCGGTGATCTCGGATTGATCGGGACCGAGAAAAAGTTCACTCGTTCACGCTACGTATACCACTGAGAGTGACCTACCGCTCGTGCCCGCTGACGCACACATTACAAACCTTTACAAAACTAGACGGAACTTCCTGGAGTTCTAGGGTTTAATGGAGCAATAACTCCTGAAAACAACAGGGTGAGTAAGGAGAAACGGTAGCCCACCGGATGCTGACCCGAGCACGCCCCAAGCAAGCATCCGGTGGGTTTTTTGATCAGCAGTTGGCAATTAGCAATTAGCAGTTAGCACCTGCCCCTTCGCCTCGCCACCGGACAAGCGACTCTTGCTCTCTCTATCCAGAAAGGCTAATTGCTACGCTGTAAACTGCCCTCGCCGACGTATTCCTCGAAAACCCGCTTCCAGATCCCCTGAGCTTTGAAGATGAACTCGATGGCATCGCGCAGGGCGCCTTCTCCGCCGGCGCGAGGAGTAAGGTAGTGAGCTTCCTTCTTCACCTCGGCGCGGGCATTCTTGACGGCGATGGCTAAACCGGCGGCGCGCATAGGCGGAAGGTCGACAATGTCGTCGCCGACGAAGGCGGCTTGCTCCGGTCGCAGACCGGCTTTCGCCACGACTTCGAGGAAGCATGAGCGTTTGTGATTCACACCCTGCTGGACAAAGTCCAGCTTCAAATCGCGGGCGCGCAGGGCAACCGTTGCGGAAACCCGCTTGGTGATGAGTCCGGTCTTAAGGCGACCGATACGCGCCAGCGAAATGGCGATGCCATCATGCGCGTGAAAACCTTTGAACTCGATCTGGCCGGAGGGTTCGGCCCCAGAGGGAAGAAAAAAGAGTTTGCCGTCCGTGAGAACTCCGTCGACATCGAAAAGCAGAAGCTTGATGCGGCGGGCGCGCGCTTGGGGGGAGAGTTTGGGCATCGCCGGGATTTTAGCACTGGGATGGCGGACGCCCGGTTTTTCGACTAACGCCATCTCGCCAGAAAACCAATCTCATCGGATGAGGAGCTTCGATACTACGATAACGACCGCAACAGCGAGGCCGACGATGAAAATCACTCCTCTGGCGTTGTTGAACTTATCCTGCATATACATAAACCCATTTTATGCCCGAAATGGCCTTCGGCGTCGCTTTTCGAGGTTTGTCAGAGGCATAATTGCGAATTTCTTAGTTCCTAGTGAAGGAGAAAATATACCGCTAAGTTTGGCCATCAATCATGGGCGAATGGCTAGCGAACGTGCAGTTTTCCGGCTACAATGTCGGAATGCCGTCGATTCCTGACTCGCTCGCCTGGGCTCATCCTCTCGTTGCCGATTGGTTTGTGCAGCGATTTGGCACCCCTACGGAGCCGCAGGAGCAGGGTTGGCCGCACATTCTTGCCGGCCGAACCACGCTGATTTCTGCTCCTACCGGGTCGGGCAAGACTTTGGCTGCGTTTCTGGCCTGCATTGATCGTCTGGTGCGCAAGGCGCTCGCCGGCGATCTTGCTGATCGAACGGAAGTTCTCTATGTCTCTCCGCTGAAGGCGCTGGGCAACGACATCCAGAAAAACTTGGAAATTCCTCTTAGCGAGATTCTCGCAATGGCGGGCGAGCGCGGGCTGCTGATGCCGGAGATTCGCACCGCCGTGCGCACTGGCGACACGCTGGTGCAGGAGCGGCGGGCGATGCTGAAAAGGCCTCCGCATATTCTGGTGACTACACCGGAGTCGCTCTACATTTTGCTCACGGCAGACAAGAGCCGCGCGATTCTGCGCGATGTGGAGACGGTAATTGTCGATGAGATTCATGCTGTTGCCGATGACAAGCGCGGTGCGCATTTGGCGTTGTCGCTGGAGCGGCTGGATGCGCTGACTTACAGGAAGCCGGTCCGGATTGGATTGTCAGCCACGCAGAAGCCGATTGAGGAGGTGGCGCATTTTCTGACGGGCGCCGGCCGTGCCGATCCGGTTATTGTCAACATCGGCCACAGGCGCAAGTTCGATCTCGGGGTCGAAGTTCCTTCCATGCCGCTCGGCCCCGTGGCGTCCAACGAAATGTGGTACGAGGTTTATGACCGGCTCGTGACGCTGGTGGGGCAGCACCGCTCGACGCTGGTGTTCGTGAATACGCGCCGCATGGCAGAGCGCGTAGCCCATCAGCTGGGTGAGCGCATAGGAGAAAAAAATGTGGCGGCGCACCATGGCAGCTTATCGCGCAAGCTGCGGCTGGCGGCGGAGAAGAAACTGAAGGAAGGGCAAGTTCGGGTGCTAGTTGCCACAGCGTCGTTGGAGTTGGGAATTGATGTGGGCACGGTTGATCTGGTCGTGCAGATCAATTCGCCGCGGGCGATTGCAGTTGGTTTGCAAAGAGTGGGGCGGTCCGGGCACTGGCGCGGAGCAGTGCCAAAGGGAAGATTTTTTGCGACGACGCGCGACGATTTGCTGGAATGCGCGGCGTTGGTGCAGGCCGTCAAGCAGGGCGATCTCGATCGGCTGATGATTCCCGAAGCTCCGCTGGATGTGCTGGCGCAGCAGATTGTGGCGGCGTGTGCGGCGGAAGAGTGGGACGAAGATGAGATGTTCGCGCTGGCGCGGCGAGCGTACCCCTATCACAATCTGAAGCGCGAAACCTTCGACTCGATTCTGGAGATGCTCTCCGAGGGTATCGCAGCGCGGCGGGGCCGTTATGGCGCGTACGTGCATCGCGACCGAGTCAATCGCAAGCTGCGGGCGCGCCGTGGAGCGCGAATTGCCGCCATCACCAGCGGCGGAGCGATTCCCGACAATTCCTTGTATGCCGTGGTGGCTGAACCGGATGGGGTTGTCGTGGGCACGGTCGATGAGGATTTCGCGGTCGAGAGCAATCGCGGCGACATCATGCTGCTGGGCAATACATCGTGGATGATTCGTCGCGTCGAAACCAATGCTGGGCGAGTGCTAGTGCAGGATGCGCATGGCGCGCCCCCGAGCGTTCCGTTCTGGCGGGGTGAAGCTCCTGCGCGGACCGAAGAACTCTCCGAACACATAGGAACCTTGCGCGAAAAAATCAGCGAAATGCTGCCGCTTACCTCGCCGGTGGGATTTTCGGCGACGCAGCCGGACGTGGCGGCTGCGGTTTCCTGGTTAAAAGCCGATTGCGGCCTTGACGATTCCGGCGCGGAGCAGGCGATCCAATATGTTCTGGAGGGTCGCGCGGTGCTGGGCGCGGTGCCGACCCAGAAAACGGTCATTGCCGAACGCTTCTTCGATGAAGGCGGGGGCATGCAGTTGGTGATTCATGCTCCGTTTGGCGGGCGCATCAACAAGGCCTGGGGATTGGCTCTGCGCAAGCGTTTCTGCCGCGGATTCAA
>JASIKQ010000488.1 GCA_030049565.1 Candidatus Sulfotelmatobacter sp. | reverse complement strand
GTGGCGTTCGCAACCGCGGAAGGGTACACCGCGAAGCCGGATGCACACACCCCATTCCATGGCTACTATTTTCGCATGCTGAAGGGGCAAAGTGGCTATGCGCCCGGAGGGGCAAAGGACTACGTCGTCGATGGAAGAATAGTAGGTGGCTTTGCCTTCGTCGCTTATCCGGCGGAGTACGGTAATTCCGGAGTGATGACTTTCATCATCAACCAGGACGGAGTGCTTCTTCAAAAGGACTTGGGGGCGGCCACAACAGAAACGGCGACCAAGATGAGCGAGTTTGATCCCGACCCTGGGTGGAGTCCGGTGGAGCAATAAGGAGGCTTGCTGTCGCCTCAAAGATCTTGAGAGACGCGGTCGATAGGGTATAATTCAGATCCGGTCGCCCGAATTTTCCGAAGAAACGTTGCACGGGGAGTATGAGTCGTTTTCCCCCAGCCCTTGTAGTCTGCACCATCCTCCTGTCTTCCATCCTTGCGGCCCAAAGCGACACCGCAACTATCTCTGGCCGCATCACGGATCAATCCGGCTCGATATTGGCCGAGGCACAGATCGATGTGACGAACACCGATACTGGAGTTGTGATCACCTCGCCGACGAATAGCGAGGGCATCTATGTTGCCCGTGATTTGCGCCCCGGACGCTACCGCTTGACAGTCAGAAAAGAGGGCTTTCGGACCATTATTCTGACCGGGCTGATCCTCAGCGTGCAGGATGCTCTCGGCCGGAACTTCACGATGCAGATCGGCCCTATCGGTGAGTCGATGACCGTCACTGCAGGGCGAGAAGAACACAACGTGTCGCCTGCCGTCGGCACCGTGATGAATCCGCAGTTCGTCGAAAACATGCCTCTCAATGGACGGAGTTTCCAGTCGCTCATTCAACTTACGCCGGGTGTATTGGTCACTCCTGCAGCCCAGAATTCGCAGGGGCAGTTCAATGTCAACGGGCAGCGTAGCGATGCAAACTACTTCACCGTTGACGGAGTGAGCGTCAATTTCAGCAGCACGGCGAGCGTTAACTTGTATCAAAGCCTTGGAGGCTCGCTGCCCGCACTGACTATCGGGGGTGGTACCAACAGCTTTGTTTCAGTTGATGCGATGCAAGAGTTCCGCATCGAAACGTCAACCTACGCCCCTGAGTTCGGGCGCAGCCCAGGAGGACAGATTTCGATTGTCACGAAATCCGGCACCAACCGATTCCACGGGACTGCCTACGACTATCTCCGCAATGACGTGTTTGACGCCAGGAATTGGTTCAACCGGCCACCCCTGCCAAAGCCTCCCCTGCGGCAAAACGACTTCGGTGGAACAGTGGGTGGCCCGATTTTCAAGAACCAAACCTTCTTCTTCTTTTCCTACGAAGGGCTGCGACTGCTGCAACCGCAGGCAACGTCGGCCGACTTCTACACGCAGGAAACACGGTCAAATGTAGCTTCCGTCTATCAGCCCTTTGTTCGTACTTTGCCGGTTCCGAACGGTGCGCTTGTAGATCCCACGTGCGATAACGTGACCAAACCCTGTCTGGCGAGTCTGAGCGTGTCCTATTCTCAACCGACCAGTTTCGATGCCTACAGCTTGCGCCTGGACCACAATTTGAAACAACGAGTGTCCCTGTTTGCCCGCTATGCCCATACCCCTTCTACGCAGGGCATCCCTCAGGGCTACAACCCTGCAAATCAGGAAAACGACAGCCTCAATACCGACATACTGACCGCTGGGGCAATAGTAACTTTGAGCGCGAGCAAGGCGAACGACTTCCGGGCGAATTGGAGCCGCTCCGGAGGGAAAGCGGCCCTCGTGCTGTTCAACAAATTCGGTGCCGTGGTTCCACCCGCTTCTAGCTTGCTTAGGACCGGTGACAGTTTCGATCACGACCAGGAATTGATTTTCTTTCCTGATGCTCTCCAGGGAATCAGTATGGGAACGCGGGCTGATAATGTGCAGCGCCAGCTGAACTTCGTCGACACTTTTTCTACGGTCGTTGGGACTCATCAGCTCAAGTTTGGAGCCGACTACCGTCATATGACGCCGACGAACCAGGGCAACAACGGTTACGCTCTCGGTTTGACTGACTTCAGTCAGCTACTGACGGGCACAATGGCCAACATCTCTGTATTTGCCTCCGATTCGATCACCATGAAGCTGGACAATTGGTCGTTGTTTGCGCAGGATACCTGGAAGGCGATGCCACCCCTCACCCTAACCTACGGCCTGCGATGGGAAGTCAATACCCCACCTGCTTCAACCTCTTCCGCCAAGCCTCTTTACGCTGTTGAGGGGATCTTCGATTCCAATCCGTTTCAATTCGCGCCTGCCGGTACACCGTTGTGGCAGATGCGATATAACAACTTTGCTCCGCGACTGGGCGCAGCTTATCAACTTTCGTCGAACACTGTGCTACGGGGTGGTTTTGGACAGTTCTATGATCTGGGTTACGGCGGACGATTGGGAGACCTGATCTCCGGCTTTCCGTATTCACGATTTGTCTTTACCCTCGTCCCAGGACAGCCTTTTGATTTAAGCAATCCGGCTTTCGAGCCGCCGCCATTCTCCACCTCGTTCAGCTCAATCAATCAAAGCACAATTGCTGCATTCGACCCGCACCTGAAGCTTCCGCTGACGTGGCATTGGAATTTTGCGCTCGAACGGGCGATGGGCACAAACCAGTCGATCAGCGTGACATATGTCGGAGCGGACGGGCGGCGGCTGTTACGTCCAGACTTGATCGTCCCACCCGGTTCCGGGCTGGCGGGCAGGGCAACTGTTTCCGCGACTCGCAACGCTGGGTCGTCACGTTTCAACGCCCTGCAGGTGCAGTTCCAGCGTCGAATGAGGAGCGGATTGCAAGCACTGATCTCCTACAGCCTGGCGAAATCCAGCGATACGGAGTCCGATGATGTAGGTGGTGTTGGCCTCGAGTTGAACCCCACTACCGCCAGCAGCGTGAGTCAGGTTCAATTGCCGCCCCAAGCGCCCTCGGACTTCGATATCCGGCATTCCTTTTCCGCGGCCATCTCCTATGAAATTCCCGGACCTTCTTGGAGCAACGTCACTCAGGCCTTCCTTAAGGATTGGGCTGTGGATAGCATCATTCGTGTCAGTTCCTCCCCGCCCCTGAATGTCCGGATTGGCGGTATCTCGCCTGAGTTGGGGCGGTACACGACCGAGCCAGACCTCGTTCCGGGTCAATCCATCTGGCTTACGGCAGCCGGAGAGCCCGGCGGGAGGATCCTTAATCCGGATGCCTTCACCTTACCCCCGGAAGGGGTGGTAGGCGATTTCCCGCGCAACTCAATTCGAAGTCCATTTGGCATCACTCAGATCGATGTGGCTCTGCGCCGCCGTTTTCATCTCACTTCGAGGCTTGCGCTTGATTTCCGTGTGGAATACTTCAACGTCTTCAATCATCCGATGTTTGGGGGACCCGATGCGCCGTACACATTCTGGGGATTTTGCGTCAGTCTCCCGTGCACGGGTCAGCAGTTGTCTTTGTTCGGCACGGTGAGTTCTAGCTCGGGCACGCTAAATGAGGGTCTGGGCGGCGGCGGACTGATCGGCGGACAAAGCGCGATCTATGCCTTGGGTGGACCAAGGTCGGGACAGTTCTCACTCAAGTTGCAATTCTAGGCGCCGATTTCGACGGTGCGCAGGAGTTCACAAGCGACCGTAGTTTTCAAGACCTAGGCACTCCGATGTCGAGAAATCGATATCGGCAAGCGACGGGACCGCTTTTTCTGGTAAGAATGTCTATTCCTTGGCTGGCTTTTCGACTAAGTCGCGCACCATATCAATGTGGAACCTCAACGAATACACCAGCGGTTCAAAAGCCACAGGTATCGAGATACGACTTGCTCTATCTCTCAGTCGATCTAATCGATCGACGAAGTATTGCCGGTTTCGGGGTGCAGCGAAGGCCATCTCATCCTCGAGGCGCTTTAGTTCAGAGTAGAACCTGTACACACGTCTCCTCTCGAACCAGGCATAGAGAGCAGGAGCGAATCGGATCACGGGAAAAAGGATCACG
>JASIKQ010000487.1 GCA_030049565.1 Candidatus Sulfotelmatobacter sp. | reverse complement strand
CGGCTAACCATTGTCGCCAGGTTTTCGCCAGTTGGTCGGAATCGGCGGGAAGATTCTTCGCGTCGTGAAGAATTTCCTGCATTGTCCTTCCCTTGGCAAGTCCTTCGGCGACGCGGCCAATGAAAATCGGGCCCTCTTTGGCGGCCATGAACTGGGCAATGCTGAGACTTTCGGCATAGAAGAGCGTTTCCCGCTGTGAGGTGGAATCATTGTCGGTCTGCATCACCACTACCGACGTTCCCCCATTGTTCACCGCGGCCGCTTGCGCCTGTTTCAAAGCTTCCTGGCGATCCGTGACCACGGGGTGTTTCATCGTGAACAGATTAGGCAGCGGAATCGCATCCTGCATGTGGTGGGCGAGAAAATCGTATCGCGATTTCTGCAACTGGGGGGATTCGAGCAGCGTGGCTACGGCTTCATTGAACCACGCCGGCACAGCAGGATGTCCGTAGCTGATTTCGCCGGTCGGCGGCCCACCTTGCGAGGGATGGTCGATCTCGGCTGCGCGGCCGATCTTCTCATCCACCCAGGCCTCGAAGAAGGTGTGTCCAGCTTCGTGAGAAAGCGCCTTGATTCCGCCAGCACTCGCGGGCTTCGTACTGGCCTGCGAGACTTTCGCGTCAGAAGCAGGCTTGGCGAAGGAAAACGCCACCTGCTCGCCGGCTGCGCGAGTCACCCTCAGGTCGATCTTCGCACCCGGCTCAAGCGCTCCATACCGAGATTGAAACTCCTGCACGGAAGAACACTTCTGCGAATTGAGCGCAGTGATGATGTCATCTTTCCTCAGGTCGGCGGGCAATTGGGGCAGCGGCAATACGGCGGCGACTTTCACTCCCTGGCTGGCGTTAGAAATTATGATCCCCAGCCCGGGAATCGGCGCCATGCTGGCTGCGGCGGAAGCCAGTCCCCCGGGACTCAGCCACGCAAGGTAACGCTGATGCGATTTTTTCAAGGAGCTGAAATCGTAGTTTTGCAACTCTTGGGTGGAGTCGAAAATCAGAACTGTGATCGGAGGCGGCTGCTCGCCAAAGTAGTACTGGAACTGGGAAACGGCGAAGTCGAGATCGGGGCGAGATTCTGCAATCTCGTTCTCGGATTTGGCGTAGAGGGTGTAAGCGGTTGTTTTCAGCGTCGCCAGCGGAGCGGGCACCTGCGCAGACGCAAGACATGCGACCAGGGGAACGAGAAATCTACACGCAACTTTCATCTAAGACCTGACTTAGGACCTGCCCCACCAATATTTCTTAGACGCGCGTAGTTGCTGTTCGGAAGCGATTGACAGGACACTTCAAGTCCGTGCACCAGAGGGCCGCCGAAGCGTTGCGGAACGGCTCCAGGGACCAACTTACTTTTTCGCCGCCCGCAGACGCTCTTCTAACCCCCTGACTTCCCCATGCAGCTCCTGCGGCAGGCGATCCCCAAACTTGGCGAAGTGCTCTTTAATGCGTGGAACCTCTTCCAGCCAGCCCTCGATATCGACGCTGAGCAGTTCCTCGACATGAGAGTCGTGGATATCGAGGGCGGTGGTGTCGAGATCGGCGAGTTCGGGAATGCGGCCAATGGGAGTCTCTTTAGCGTGAACTTTACCGTCGCAGCGCTGGAAGATCCACTTCAGTACCCGGCTGTTTTCGCCAAATCCTGGCCATAAGAATTTGCCGTTCTGGTCGCGGCGAAACCAGTTGACGTAGAACATTTTCGGCAGCTTAGCGCCGGTGCGCTGGCCTATCTTCAGCCAGTGCCCGAAGTAGTCGCCCATGTGGTAGCCGCAAAAGGCAAGCATGGCCATGGGATCGCGGCGCAGCTGGCCGAGCCTGCCGGTAATGGCAGCGGTGGTTTCGCTGCTCTGCGAGGCGCCCAGGAAGGTTCCATGCTGCCAGTTGAAGGCTTCCATAACCAGAGGAACAATTCCGCCGCGGCGGCCGCCGAACAAAATCGCATCAATGGGAACGCCTTTGGGATCCTCCCACTCGGGAGCGATCACGGGGCACTGCGAGGCAAGAACTGTGAAGCGCGCGTTGGGATGAGCGGCATTGCGGCCTGAATCTGGTGTCCAGGGACGGCGCAGCCAGTCGATCAGCTTGGCCGGTTTTTCGTCGGTCATGCCCTCCCACCAGACATCGGCATCCATGGTGGAAGCGCAGTTGGTGAAGATGGAGTTGCGGTTCATGGTGAGCATGGCATTGGGGTTCGATTTCATGCTCGTTCCAGGGGCGACGCCAAAAAATCCATACTCGGGGTTGATGGCGTAGAGGCGGCCGTCGGTGCCGAACTTCATCCAAGCAATGTCGTCGCCGATGGCTTCGACCTTCCAACCGGGGATGGTGGGGATCACCATCGAGAGATTGGTTTTGCCGCAGGCCGAGGGAAAGGCGCCGGTCATGTACTTCACCTGGCCTGTTGGGCTGATCATTTTGAGGATCAGCATGTGCTCGGCCATCCAGCCTTCGTCGCGCGCCTGCACCGAGGCGATGCGCAAGGCGTGACATTTTTTTGCGAGCAGCGCGTTGCCACCGTAACCGGAGCCGAATGACCAGACCTCGCGCGTCTCGGGAAAATGGCAGATCCATTTATTCTGGGCGTTGCAGCGCCAGGTGTAATCGGGCTGATTGACCGCAAGCGGCGCGCCCACCGAATGAAGGCCGCGCACGAATTCGCCATCGGGCCCGAGCACCTCGAGCACTTGCATGCCGACGCGTGTCATGATGTGCATGCTGGCTACGACGTAGGCCGAGTCAGTGATCTCGACGCCGATGCGCGAGATGTGAGAACCGATTGGACCGAGGCTGTAGGGAACGACATACATGGTTCGGCCGACCATGGAACCGGAGAACAATCCTGCAAGCTTTTGCTTCATCCTGGTGGGATCTTCCCAGTTGTTGGTCGGGCCGGCTTCTTCTTTAGTGCGGGAGCAGATGAAAGTCTGATCTTCGACGCGGGCCACATCTGCGGGATCGGAGCGGACCAGATAGCTGTTGGGGCGCTTGGCCGGATTCAAAGGAATCGCTGTGCCGGTGAGCACCAGCAGGCGCAGCATGGATTCGTATTCTTGTTTTGAGCCGTCGCACCAGTGGATGCGGTCCGGCTTGCACATCTGGGCCATCTCTTCGACCCAGCGCTCCAGCTGGGCGTGGCGCGGTCGACCTGCGGAGGTTTCCACTTCAATCGTAGTTGTGGCCATGATATTAGATATTTCTCCAGATACGCGAACCCGCAATGCCCGTGCAATTTCGCCCCAATGATAAGCGGCGCGCGGGAGATGATCGCTGCGCGAATTTAGAACATTGAGCCGATTTGTAGTGCAGGCTGGCTGCCCGGAACGGCACAGCCGTGCTATTTTCTCGCACTTGACGAGATTACGCCAGCAAGGAATGCCGGAGCGGCACAAATCCCGCGGCAATGTGATGCGCGTAATGCAGGGAGGGTTGAAAGGGTTAGGGAGGCGCGGCGCACAAAATGCAACGAAGCCCGGCCGGCGGGTGGCCCACCCTTTGTTTTTGGCCGAACCGGACCACGACTGAGGGTGCCCCATCCTTGTGTTCTTTGCAAGGGTGGGAACCTCGGAACTATACCTGTTGGCTTTTTTGGCTTTCTGGGTTGAGGTCCGTGCTGCCCACCCTTTC
>JASIKQ010000486.1 GCA_030049565.1 Candidatus Sulfotelmatobacter sp. | reverse complement strand
GATCGACGTCCGCGAGCGCAATTTTCCCTCTTTCGAAATCATGACCAGCCAAGGCGTCGAAGAGATGGATATCAACATCAAGGACATGCTGCCCAACATCTTCGGCACCCGCACCAAAAAGCGGAAGATGAAGGTGAGCGAGGCGTTCGAGTATTTGATTCAGGAAGAGGAACAGCGGCTGATCGATATGGATCAGGTCACGCGCGTGGCCATTGACCGGGTGGAGAACGCAGGCATCGTCTTTCTCGATGAGATCGACAAAATCGCCGGGCGCGAAGGCGGCCATGGGCCTGATGTTTCACGCGAAGGCGTGCAGCGCGATATTTTGCCGATTGTCGAAGGGACTACGGTGAACACGCGCTATGGCATGGTGCGGACAGATCATATTTTGTTCATCGCTGCGGGGGCGTTCCACGTTTCCAAGCCGAGCGATCTGATTCCCGAGTTGCAGGGGCGCTTTCCCATCCGTGTGGAATTGCAGTCGCTGACCATGGAAGATTTTGTCCGTATTCTGACCGAGCCGAAGTCCTCGCTGGTGAAGCAGTACACTGCGCTGCTCGAAACCGAAGGCGTGAAGCTGGAATTCACCAAAGAGGCGCTGGAAGAGGTGGCGCATTTTGCTTTTCGGGTGAACGAGAACACAGAAAATATTGGCGCGCGCCGGCTGCACACGATCATGGAGCGGGTGCTCGATGAACTTAGCTTCGCCGCCCCCGAAAAGAAAGGCGAGCACGTTACCGTGGACGCGGATTATGTGCGCAAGATGCTCGTGGACATCGTGAAAGACCAGGATTTATCGCGATACATTCTGTAGAGACATTTTCTGGGTTGTCATACCGAGTGAAACGAGGGATCTCGGTTTTCTCTTGGGGACAGCAAGAACCAGGATTCCTCTCTTCGCTCGGAATGACAAAATCTTAGGCAGACATCTACTGGGAGACCCGCGACGTAGCCGTCGATTCCGCCTGCTCATGCGCGTGGTAGCTGGAGCGCACCAGGGGGCCGGATTCAACGTGGCGAAAACCGAAGCGCAACGCTTCGGTACGCAATACGCGGAATTCCTCGGGCGTGTAGAAACGTGCGATGGGCAGGTGATCGCGCGACGGGCGCAGGTATTGGCCAACGGTAAGAATATCGACTCCGCGCGTGCCCAGATCGCGGAAGACCTCGATCAGTTCTTCCATCGATTCGCCTAACCCTACCATCACGCCGCTCTTGGTCACCATGCCGGGTGAGAATTTTTTGGCGTTCTCCAGCAGAGTAAGAGTGCGTTCATAGCGTGCGCCAGAGCGTACCGCGCGATAGAGACGCGGCACGGTTTCGGTATTGTGGTTGAGAACGTCGGGTTGGGCATCGAGCACGATTTTCAAAGCTTCTTCCAAGCCTTGAAAATCCGGGATCAAGACCTCGACCCGGCATTCGGGAACGAGCTCGCGAATCTCACGAATGGTTTCGGCAAAAATCCTGGCGCCGCCGACATTATCGTCGTCGCGATTCACGCTGGTTACGACGGCATGTTTCAGCCCCAGGGTGGCGACGGCTTCGGCGACACGGCGGGGTTCATCCCAGTCGATGGCCTCAGGACGGCCTTTGGGCACTGCGCAGAAGCCGCAACGGCGGGTGCAGATATTGCCGAGCAGCATGAAAGTTGCGGTCTTGTAATTCCAGCACTCGCCGATATTCGGACATTGCGCCGACTCGCAAACCGTATGCAGGCCCAATCCGCGCGCCAGCTTTTTGAGGTTGTGAAAGTTATCGCCGACGGGAGCCTTGGCGCGGAGCCATTCCGGCTTGGGCATGCGTAACGTTGGCGCAAGCTCGATCTGAACCAGTTGAGAACTTGCCGCCATGGATTTGATTTTAGCAGTTCGCTTCCGGGATGGGCCCGGCTCGTCCGGTTTCCGGCAAATGGTTGGGAATCGAATGACCACGAGCGTCGTTAGGCGTTGGTCGCCTGTTCAGTCCAAAACGTCCACGTCAGTACAAAGAACCCGGTACTTTTTCGATGGTGTATGAACAGACTGCGGCTTACATCTGACCTCCGGGCTGCGCTGGAACAACATCCTGTGAGGAGTTGGGCTGAGCCGGAGGCGTAACATCCTGGCGAGGAGCAGCATACGGCACCTGCGGCAAGTGCGTGACCTGGCCGCGCGTGGCCTCGGCGACGTCGATGCCGGAGTGATCTAGGAGCAATCCCGTGGCGCGATCCAGTTCGATGCGCGATTTCTCATAGGCAGCTTTGGCTGAAACCAGGTTTGACTCGGAGGTGGTAAGGGTCGAGGCATCCTGCAACAGAGCAGTCGTCGTAGTGAGTCCGACCTTCAGCTTTTGCTGATCCGCATCGAGAGTTTGGCGCGCAAGATCGACTGCCGATTGGGCCGCCTCCACCGCCACGCGATTTTGTTTGACATCAAATTGCGCGTTGCGCACTTCAATCCGCACCTGATTTTCCAGTTGGTGCAACCGCACTTGCGCCTGGCGGTATTCCAGTTCTGCGCGCACCTGGTTCGCCTGTGCCTCGCGATTGCGCAGAGGAATATTCAAGGTCAGGCCGATGCCTTTGTCGGGAGCGGTGGAATTGACAAGCTGGTTCAGGGCTGATCCATAACCTACGGTATTGCCTGTCTGAAACGGCGGCGGGAGCGTCGGCTGTGTATAGCAATACTTGGCGGTGGGCGCGACCGCGCAGTTCGGCACGGTCGGGTTTAAAACTCCCCCTACACCCGATCCGCCGTAGTAGCCGAAGGCGTCAAGCGTGGGCAGCAAGGCGTTTCGAACCGCCTTGCTGTTCAAATCACGGGAATTCAGATCGATGCGGGACTCGACCAGTTCGGCGCGATGGAAGAGCGCTTGATTGATCAGATCCTGCGTGGGTACGACCGTTTCCTGCTGGGGAATTATCATGGTGGAGGTGGGAATGACGTCCGCTTCGGCCAAAGTTGGGTCTTCAATGCTGCGGCTAACTGCATTCTTCATCAACAATTGCTCAAGCTGAAGATTGTTTTCCGCCAAGATCAGATTCTGCTGGTCGGTGGCCACGGTGCTTTGGGCACTCACGACTTGAATGGGGGGAGCCGTACCCACCTGCGCCTGTTGTTTGGAATCACTCAGCGCTTTTTGGGCGTAGGTGAGAGCCTCCCGCTGCACGCGCACATTTTCGTAGGCGTACACCAGGTCCCAATACATGTCTTCGATCTGATCGACGGTGGTGATAATTTGCAGACGAAACGCCACGTCGGAAATTTCGCGGTTGTTTCTGGCGATGCGGATAAAGCGAAGATTGGGTAGCGATCCAAACCCTTGCAGCAGATTCTGTGTCAGCCTGAATTGAAAGCTGGAATTGATCAGCGGCGTAA
This sequence comes from Candidatus Sulfotelmatobacter sp., assembly GCA_030049565.1. GTDB lineage: Bacteria > Acidobacteriota > Terriglobia > Terriglobales > Acidobacteriaceae > Sulfotelmatobacter. Next base: position 155 of record JASIKQ010000486.1, on the reverse strand, counting down.
TTTCAGTAGTCGGCAGGTTGGATGTGACGTGGGTGTTGTTGAATCCCGCCGTGATTGATGTGCCCCATTGAAATCCCTGGGTGTATCCGAAGTTCGAGGTGTAAGTATTTTGCGCAACCACCGGAACCGGGCTGAACAGGCTGGTGGATTCGGAA
>JASIKQ010000485.1 GCA_030049565.1 Candidatus Sulfotelmatobacter sp. | reverse complement strand
TCGCTGTTCGAAGTTGATCGTCAGGAGCGTGCACGTATTTGAGATCCGGCTTGCCGATGGCTTTACCTATAACGGCCGTAGCTTCGTTGTAGCTCAGATCTCGTTCTCCGAGCAATTCGTGAGCCTCTTTGCCATGGAAGCCGAGACGCAACAGAACATCAGCCGCCGCCGCTCCAATATCGCGGGAAGCGATCATGGGAAGCTTAAGGTCGGCGCGCACCGCTCCAATCGCCGAGCCGGTTGTGCGGATCACGTTCGCTTGCGGCAGTGTGTTTTCCATGAAGTAACCGGCGCGCAGGTGGAACACATTCGCGCCATCGATTTGATTGAGCTTCTGTTCGAAGTTGTGCAGACCCACTATTGGGCCGGTGCCGCTGCTTTTGTCGGCGCCAATGCTGCTGAGTAGAACCACGTTCCTGACGCCGGTGTTTTTCAGCGCGGCCACGGTGGCGTCGCTGACGCGTTCCTGAAAACTGAAGAAATCGTTGCTGGCTGGATTAGGCGGGATCATGACGTAAGCGGCGTCCGCTTTTTGAAAAGCCTTGCCAAGTGCGCCCGCATCGGTGAGTTCGCCGAGAAATATTTCGGCGCCCCTTGCCGCGAGCGGTTGCAAATGAGCTGCATTTCTTCCAACGACGCGAACTTTCTGCTGGCGGGCAAGAAGATTCTGCGCCACGATGTGTCCGGTATTGCCACTCGCTCCAAGAACAACGTACATATGGACCTCCAATACGAGCTTTGGATGCGGGAGGGTGGAATTGGACTCGTGCAACGAACCGGTTGGGACGTTCGCTTTAGAGCCGGTTTCATTCCTTGCGCTCTGTTGCGGCAGTTCCTGCCCTCAGCGAGTGGAGCGACCCCCACGGCCTGGTTTTCTTACTTCCGCACGGTTGGCTAAGATTTCTTGCGCGGTTTCAGCGCTTCCCAGTCTTCCTGGCGCAGCACGCGGCCGAGGCTGCTGAACTCGCCCGCGCCCTGCAAGAATTCTCCGCCGTCCATGCGGATCACTTCGCCATTGATGTATCCCGAGCCGTCGCTCACCAGAAAAGCGGCGAGATTCGCCAACTCCTCCGTCGTACCAAAGCGATGCATGGGATTGCGATCCTGCGCGAGCGCTTCGAGTTCTGGCCTGGGCAGCACACGCGAGAATGCTCCTTGCGTACGAATCGGGCCGGGAGCGATAGCATTCATACGGATGCCGCGATTTCCCCACTCGACCGCCAGACTCCGGGTAAGCGCCTCGACGCCGGCCTTCGAAACCGCCGACGGCACTACATATGCGGAGCCTACCGGAGCATACGTCGCCGAAATGCTGAGCAGGGTGCCGCGATGTTTCGATTTCAGCCAGCGGCGTCCGCAAGCCAGGGTGCAGTGCAGCGTGCCCATGAGCACGATGCCGATCACCGATTCCCATGCGCGTGGGGAAAGCTCTTCCGTCCGGGCGATGAAATTGCCGGCCGCATTGTTGACCAGAACGTCGAGCGCTCCGGATCTCCAAATGGAGTCGACCATGTTCTCCACGGCATCGCGATTGCGCACGTCGCACGGAAGCGCACAAACTTCGCCGTTGGTTGAGGCAGATAGTTCGGACGCGGTCTGTTTGAGCACATCTTCGCGGCGTCCGCAAATAAAAACCGTAGCGCCAAGTTCCAGAAAACGGCCAGCCATGGCTTTGCCAAGGCCAGTGCCGCCCCCGGTAATCAGAATGCGTTTTCGGGCGAGAAGATCAGGACGAAACATGGGATTGGGTAATTGTGAAATTGGGTAATTTTGTGATTGACAACCAGAAGCACAACTCTTTTCGATTGTGCAAGATTTCCAATTACACAATTACCAAATTTCCCAATCACTCAATACTGCAGGCTACGCGGAAGCCATAATCGGCATACTGGAATTCCGGCGGAATGCTGGAGCGCGCCGAGCAGCGCGAAACTTTCACGTGATGCCGCCACGATCCCCCGCGCGAGGCTTTGCGCTGGCCCTGCTCAGGGCCACGGGGATTGCGCTCCGGCGAAATCGCATAATAACTCGGATCGTACCAGTCGCTGCACCACTCGTGAAGGTTGTCGCACATGTTGTAAAGCCCAAAAGCGTTCGGCGCGTAACCGGCAACCGCTTCAGGCCCGGTCTGCCACCGGGCGGCATAGTTCGGCAACGATTGAGGCGAATCGTTCCCCCAGGGAAAATCATTCTGTTCAAGGTTTCCGCGTGCCGCGCGCTCCCATTCAGCTTCGGCAGGCAGCCGGTAAGCACGCCCGGTTTGCTCACGCAGCCACTGGCAGTAACGTTCTGCCTCGAACCATGACACTCCGGCAACCGGCTGCTGCGGATGATTGAAGTTCTGATCCTGCCAGAATGGCGGCGGCGAGCACTCGGCCGAGGCCACAACAATTTCGTACTCCGCATTCGTAACCTGCGTAGCGGCGAGCAAGAAGGCATCGATCCACACTCGATGGATAGGTCGCTCGCAATCCTGCCCTGAGGCCGAGCCCATGAGAAACCAGCCCTCCGGAATACCAACGAGCACCGGCTCCATGCGGGGCGCTGCGGCGGGATAAATATGCGAACCAGACGGGGCTGTCATGGGAGCTTACTATGAACTTTCTACGAAGTAGAGTTTAACAGCCATGCGGGGAAAGCTCTCGGCACGGTCTACCCACTCTCGTGCGGAGGGTAAACCAGCCATTTCAGTAGCATATTCACCAGGCTGAGCTGGATGGCCGCCCTAGTGCTGACTGCACGGCTTCATCCCTGACAACGACAATCCGTAGGTATACACGAAGGTATCTGTCCCCTGGTTATCTTCCTTCTTAAGATTCTCTCACCGTAAGCTGGCCGCGTTCCCAGAAAGTCGGCCGTAACGAAAATTTACAGGCGGGCGCGCCTCCCTCGTTGTGGCCCCTTTGTTCGTGCAAGACCTCAGTTCCCTCTCCGCTCCTGAGGATCAATGCGATTCTTGTATCCTGCTTGTGCAGCGATGCTGATCACTGTCTCGACCCTGTGTTCGGCTTCTTCCTCTTCTTCATTCGTCATTCCAAACACCACTCTTACCGCTAAGACCTCGAACAACACCAGTGCCGCGAACAGCTTCACCAGCCAGTCCAATGGTAACCTCGGCGTCAGCAATATCAGCAAGGTTGACGTTCACAGCCTGCTTTATTCCGGCAATACGACGAAGGTTTACGCCCACCTGATGGTCTGGTTTGGCGGCAACAACGGCCATATGAACGTGGGCTACAGCTCCACCGATCCCACGCAGGTGGCGAATCAGATCAACGACATGATCAGCCGCGGCATCTCGGGCGTGATCATCGACTGGTACGGTCCCGGCAGCTACGAAGACGCCGCCACGCAGGTGGTCATGGCCCAAGCCGAGAAGCATCCTGGATTCACCTTCGCCATCATGGTCGACCAGGGCGCCATCGAGTGGGATTCCTGCCCCGGCTGCTCGCCACAGCAGGCGCTGATCGAGCAGTTGCAGTACCTCGAACAGAGTTACTTCCCTTCGCCGGCCTACATGACCATTAGTGGCCAGCCCATGGTCACCAACTTCGGTATCGCCGCCTCGTATTCCATCGACTGGAACGCAGTGAACGCGGCGCTTAGCACCAAACCCGTATTCATCTTCCAAGACAACGGCGGTTTCAGCAATACGCTCAGCGGCGGCAGTTACTCCTGGGTGCAGCCGCTGACCAGCGACTATGGATTACCCTATCTCACCAGTTTTTACGACACTGGTTTGTCGTTCCCCAAGGAGAACACATTCGGTGCGGGCTACAAAGGATTCAATGACACCCTCGCACCATGGGGCAGCAACCGAATCATGAGTCAGCAATGCGGCCAGACTTGGCTTCAGACCTTTAACGAGATCAACGGACTCTATAACTCCGGCCAGCAATTGCCCGATGTTCAGCTCGTCACCTGGAATGACTACGAGGAGGGGACCGAAATCGAATCTGGCATCGATAATTGCCTAACGCTTTCCGGCTCCGTCTCAGGCAACACCTTGCAGTGGAAGGTGAACGGCAATAGCGAACTCGATCACTACGTCGCCTATATCAGCACCGATGGCGAGAACCTGATGGCGCTCAGCAACGACCTTCAACCCGGGACCACCTCGCTGAATCTATGCAGCTTTTCCGTGCCCCCGGGTAATTACCAGCTGTTTGTGCAGGCTGTGGGCAAGCCGAGCATGTCGAACCACATCACCGGGGCCATCAGCTACACGTCTAGCTGCCCAGTGGCGCAACCACCGCCGCCAACCGTCTCTCTGACTGCCTCCCCCACTTCGGTGACGATTTCTTCCGGTAAGTCAGGAAATTTGAGCGTGATCGCATCCGCGCAGGGGGGAACCTTCAATGGCGCAATCTCGCTCACATGTAGCGGTCTGCCCAGCACGTTGAGTTGTTCATTCTCGCCCGCCGCCATCAGCCCCGGCTCTGGGACCGCGAGTTCCACGCTTACCATCTCGGCCGCTTCCGTTGCCGGGGGCAATGTACCGCGAGGGCGCAACCCGAATCCAGTTACCGCTCTCTGGCTGCTGCCGTTCGGAATCACCGGCCTGCTGTTGGCCGGCGCTGTTCCACGCCGCCGCAGCGCTTCGATGTTGGCTCTCTGCGCCGTCCTCGCCATGGGAGTGATTACCGTTGCCTGTGGAGGAAACAGCCCCGGGTTTAGCAGCGCTTCCATAAACAGCTCCGCCAGCAAACCGGCGAGCTACGCCGTTACCATTAGCGGGAATTCCGGCTCCAGCGATCTTTCCGCGACCGTCACTGTCGTCGTCGATTAGAGGCATGCCCGCACTTTGCAGGGGGCGATACACCGCCGAGCGGTGCACCCACCCTTGCGAATTCCGGGTCATCAGCCGCAGAAGCAGCGAGCGCGACGGCACCCAGCCCGGCAGCCGGCGGAATCGTGTCACCTGGCGCAGCGCCTCGGTTCTTTGCTCCAGCTCGAAGTGACGAAGATATTTCTGCACAATCATCGGCATGGTCATCCGCAGCGCGGTGGTGAAGTTATGGACAGCCATGGACTGCTGTTTCTCGGAATCGCTTAAGAGGGTGATCAAGGAATGCGCTAAATCTTGCGCATTGCCCGGCTTAAAGAATTCGATCGCCAGGTCTTCCCCATCCGCCATCTGCCGAAAATCGGGCAGATCAGCACACACGATAGGCACACCGTAAGCGCAGGCCAGGTGCGCGACTCCGCTGGATCCAGTCGAGGAGGAATAAGGCATTACAGCCACCGAGGACCGCTGAAATAAATCCGGCAAATCGTCTTCATTTACATACCCGGTGAAGTGAATGGTGGAGCTGGCGTGCTTTCTTTTCATCGATTCGACGTAACCTCTGGCCTGCGGATGATCGCCGCCCGCTACCACCAGACTCGCGTTGGGCACGGCCGCGGAGATGCTTTGGAAAGCTTCGATCATCAGCTCGAGGCGCTTGTAAGTTCCCCATTTGCCGAATGCCAGAATGCGGTGCTCCGGATCTCCGCGTCGCGAAAACTGCGGATACTCCGGCCTGCGGGTAAGAATTCCGTGGGAGCGCAGGTGGACATTCTCGTGTCCGTATTTATCCAGAAGAATTTTGCGGTAGCCCGGCATGAGCACGGAAACGGAATTCGACAGCAGTAGCATGCGTGTGGCGATCGACCCCGCCCAGCGATAAGTGCGCTTGTGGCGAATCCCGGCATC
>JASIKQ010000484.1 GCA_030049565.1 Candidatus Sulfotelmatobacter sp. | reverse complement strand
GTAGTCTGCACGCCGCGCGCGCCTGGATGCTTGACCTGCCCGGCCGTGGACTTATGCGCAACTCGCGGAGAATTGGCGGCAGACAATAAGCCAGCACGCCAAAAGAAGTGTGAAATTCATTATGCACTGAGTTGTCGCAGCAAGAACACGCATGAACGCCAAGTCTTTCTGGTGCAGCGTCCGCGGAATGCATCTCTCATGCCTGGCATGTGGGAATTGCCCGAAATTGGCGATGCCTCGCAACTGCACAAAGGGGGCGATTTCGAGGCGCGCCTGACTGCCCGTCATTCGATCACCGTGACGGACTACAAGGTCACAGTGTGGCACATGAGCGCACCGCAATTAAGCGGGAAATGGATTCCAGTCGAGCGTTTGAACAGCGTGGCGCTCACGGGCCTGGCAAGAAAAATTCTGAGTAAAACAGGTGTTCTCAGGTATGAGGACCTCAGAAAAGCTCCCGCAGTCCCAGCTTGACTTTCAGGAAATCATCCGGGCCCTGAATAGCTTCTAGCCGTCAGTGCCTTCTTTCTGCCTCTTCTTCGATCTCTTCGGCCGCGCTCTTCATTTCGTGGAGTTTTCCAGCGCGGCGAAGCTCAGGAAACCGCCACGCCCAAAGCGCAATCACGACCAGCGTTCCGATTCCACCGAGCAGGACCGCCGGAACCGTGCCAAACCATTGTGCCGTTACTCCCGATTCGAATTGACCGAGTTCGTTCGAGGTTCCGATGAAAACCATATCGACGGCCATGACGCGGCCGCGCATTTCGTCCGGTGTCCGCAACTGCACCAGTGTGGCGCGAATGATAACGCTGACCATGTCGGCCGCGCCCAGGCAGATCAGCGCAAGCAGCGAAACAGTGAGGCTCCTCGAGACACCAAAAAGAATCGTGCATATTCCGAAACCGGCAACCGACCAGAGCAAAGTCGGCCCCGATCGCCCGCGAATTGGGCGATGCGCCACAGCAACGGCCATGAATGCGGCCCCAATTCCAGGAGCGGTGCGCAGCAGTCCCAGACCCCACGGACCCGTGTACAGAATGTCGCGCGCATAGACCGGAAGCAGAGCTACAGCTCCGCCCAGCAGCACGGCAAAAAGATCGAGCGAGATCGCGCCCAGAATCAGCTTCTCCCGCCATATGAAGCGCAAACCTGCGAACACGGTCCTTAGCGACGTCGGTTCTCTTCGCCGCGCCTGCGCTCGCGTTTGGATGCGGAACATCGAAAATAGCGCGCCCAGAGCCGTCAACATGGCCATGGCATAAACCGCTGAAGGTCCATGAAAGAGCGCGTAGAAAATTCCGCCAATCGACGGTCCGAGAATTGTGGCGGCCTGAAATGTCGTCGCGTTCCATGCCACAGCATTGGCGAAGTGTTCGTCGGGAACCAGTTGCGGCAGAATCGATCGGCTGGCAGTCCCATTGAAAGACCGCACCCCACCCAGCAGAACCAGTACGGCATAAATCGATTTCACCGATTGCGTTCCATGCTGCGCAATGATGAGTAACAGTGCAGAGCAGAGCGCGTACCCGGAATAGCATGCGCCCAGCACTTTGCGCCGGTCGAACCGATCGGAGGTGTGCCCGGAAACCAGAAACAGCAGAATGCCGGGAAGGAACTGGGCCAAGCCTACCAAGCCCAGATCGAGGGCGCGCTTGGTAATGTCATAGACCTGCCATCCCACAGCAACTGCCTGCATTTCCACCGCGGCGACGATCAGGAAGCGTGCAATCTGGAAGAGTACGAACGCAGGATGACTAAAGGCGACGCGCCCGGAGTTGGAATCGGCGGGTATGGACATTGACCTTCGTTTGCGAGCTTCTAATGTGCCACAGACGCGAACAGTTTTGGATAGTTTGCGGCATTAGAGCGACGAAGGCCGTGCTGGTTATAATCCGACTTGGCCGAAGCTGATAGCTGACGGCTGAAAGCTGACAGCCGTTTCTCCATGCGCTTTGAACTCTTCATCGCGACTCGCTATCTGCGCGCCAAGCGCAGGCAGGCGTTCATCGGCATCATCACTGCGATCTCAATCGCTGGAGTCGCCGCGGGCGTGGCTTCGCTCATCGTCGCCCTCGCCGTCAACAACGGTTTTCGTCAGGATCTGCAAGAGCGGTTAATCGGGTCGACTTCCCATATCAGCTTATTGCGCGTTGCCGACGACGGCATTACAGACTGGCGGCCGCTGCTCGCACGTCTTGCCAAGGAACCTCACGTGGTCGCCGATGCACCCGCGATTTTTGAGCAGGTCCTGATTTCGCGTGGTCCGCGTGCGCGTGGCGCAGTGCTCAAGGGCATGATTCCCGCCGATGAGCGCAAGATTGGCGATCTGCTCAACACCATCACCGAAGGCTCGGCCGCCGCGCTCGAGGAAACACCGCTGTCTTCAACGCAAGGCGCGTCAGAGTCGAGCGCAAATGACAAAGATGAATCTTCGGAATCGCCCGATTCCCTTGCCGGCGTGCACGCGCGGGTGGCTGCGATGCCGCCAATCATTCTAGGTAGGGACATGGCCGATAACCTGGGAGCGACCGTAGGCTCGGTCGTTCTGGTTACCAGCCCGCAAGGGGAACTCACGCCCTTCGGCATGGTTCCGAAATATAGTCGCTTTCGCGTCGCCGGAATCTTCAACTCGGGATTCTTCGACTACGACTCGTCGTGGGCATTTGCGCGTCTGTCAGACGCGCAGCGACTCTTCGGTTTGGGCGATTTGATTTCGGTGATCGAGTTCAAGATCGACGACATCTACAAGGCAGGCCAGGTTTCCCGCGAGATTGAAGACGCGGCGGGCAAGGGCTTCATGACCACGAATTGGATGGAGCAGAACAAAGCTCTCTTCCATGCCCTGCGGCTGGAACGGCTGGTGACTTTCATCACCATTGGGTTGATTGTTTTCGTGGCCGCGCTGAATATCCTGATCTCGCTCATCATGATGGTCATGGAGAAAACCAAAGACATTGCGGTACTGATGTCGATGGGCACACGCAGTTCGCAGGTACGGAATATTTTCATGGCACAGGGAGTGCTGATCGGCGTGATCGGTACGGCCATTGGGCTGTTGTTGGGATTTGCCATCTCCTATGCCGGTGGCCGTTACCACATAATTTCTCTTTCACCCGAGGTTTATTCGATCGATTACGTACCCTTCGCGCCGCGTCTGATCGACGGGGCCTTAGTGGCGTTAGTCGCGATTGGAATTTCGTTTGTGGCCACGCTGTATCCGTCGTGGTCCGCGGGAAAAACTCTGCCGGCGGAAGCGCTCAGGTACGAATAAGCTGTGATAGCCAAAGACTTGGCCTCGCACATTATGCTGTCGGATAGGGTGCCTACCGCCACTCGGTCCGTTTAGAAGGGGCTCTTGAGCGCAATCGTCCGGTGGGTGTTGAAAAAGTGCGTCCACAGAATGTTTCTTCGCCTGCGAGTGTCCCCGCTGCCGAGTTTTTCTCCTCGTACTTCGGCTAAGCGATGGCTGGCGCACCCAGTGTTGTCGGCTGGCTCAGGAACCGCACCAAGCGCTTGAGGTTCTGGGCCACCGCTGCCAGGAAGAACTGCTCCCGCACGAACTTTAATCG
>JASIKQ010000483.1 GCA_030049565.1 Candidatus Sulfotelmatobacter sp. | reverse complement strand
GCCGCAGTCTCCTGCGATTCTGTGCGAATCACAATCAACGAGCGTCCCTCTTTCAGCACTTCGCGGAAAAACGCAACGTCTTCGGAGCACTTTTCATCGGGCGTGGGCTGAGCGTCAGATTGAGTAGCAGCCGACCCGACCGCAGCACCCGCCCCCGCGCCGGCAAGCCCAAGCAGTGCGGCCGCTCCGAAACCAAGCGCGAATACCGTACCAATGCCCGGCAGCAGCAGCGAGGCAGCTACTACCCCGGCCGTCATGCCAGTTGCGCCTCCAACAAAACCTCCCACTGACGCGCCAAATTCCTTAGCGATTGACTTAGCCTCAATTTCAGAACGAGTCAGAAACACCACGGAATCCTCCGGCACCCCCTGATGCCGTAATTCCCTAATCGCCTCTTCTGCCCGTTCGCGGGACGAAAACACTCCGATTGCGGTTTCCATACTTCTCTCCTGTTCCCCAGTTTGGCGCACTGCTGGCGCGCCATTCAGTATACCGGGTCCCCTAGGCGGGCCCCCGTCGACGATAAAACGCCTATTCTGGCGCACTACTGTGCACCCCGGCTCACGCTTTGTCAAGGATAAAATGCAGAATTATCAGAGATAATGTCGGATAAAGGCAGTGCTTTCCCCCTGATTGTTTTCGGGAAAATCTTGTCGGCGTGCGCATGAAATCGGCGCTGAGGAATCACTTTTTGTAGGTGATCTGCATGGCGTTGTAGTCCGAGCTCCTATGTCGCGCCTGGGGCATCGGTTGTCCGAGAAACCGATGCCATTTTTCTCCCAAATTGGCAGGAAAGGGCTGGAGCCATGGTCTTTCCCGAACGATTGCGGATGCCATGTGTGCGCCGGGGAAAAATCGAGTGGCATCGACATCGACTGTTTGCGCATCAAAACTCTTTCGTTTGGAATGGCTTAATTGTAATGTTTTGTAGACATTACAACCGGGGGTTTCCGACGGGATCTCATGGATCAGCAAGAATCGATTTCACCTGTCCCTCCAGATCATCAACTCCCTCCGGCGCAGTCGGCGCCGGCTCGTAAGAGAAGATTTTGGATCTGGGCCTTGGTACTCTTTTCAAGTTCGGGGATTCTTTATTGGGTTTTTCACCGACACGAGGAAACGAGCCAGTCTTCGGCCACGGCCCAAGGGGGTGGAAGGCGGGGATTTAGCGGTCCGGTAACCATCACTACCGCGACGGCGACCAAGGGAGATATCAGAGTTTATCTTAACGCCATCGGAACGGTCACGGCGCTTTATACCGACTCCATCACCGCGCAAGTCACCGGCGTAATTACATCCGTGCACTATAAAGAGGGCCAATTGGTGCGCAAAGGCGAGCCTCTGATCGATATCGATCCTCGGCCCTATGAAGCTCAAGTCATTCAGGCACAGGGCGCTCTGGAGCGGGATCAAAATCTGCTGGCACAAGCGCAAATGGATCTCAAGCGCTATCAGGACGCATGGGCCAGGAATGCTATCCCCCGGCAAACCCTCGAGGATCAAGAAAAGATCGTCCTCCAGGATGAAGGGACCGTAAAAAACGACCAGGGCACGCTGCGCTACGATCAGGTGCAAGTCGCTTACTGCCATCTCAGTGCCCCGATCCGTGGACGCGTCGGCCTGCGTTTAGTGGACCCAGGGAACCTGGTGACCGCCAACTCCACCACTTCACTGGTTGTGATTACACAAGTGCAGCCAATCACGGTAGTCGCCACCATCTCTGAAGACGATCTGGCAGAGGTAATGGAGCAACCGCATCACGGTGTGAATCTTCCGCTCGAGGCCTGGGATAGAGCGGACCAAAACAAGCTCGCTACCGGCAAGGTGACTTCATTCGACAATCAGATCGACACCACCACGGGAACCATCAAGGTCCGCGCACAGTTCGAAAACAAGAAGAATGAACTCTATCCCAATGAGTTTGTGAATACGCGCTTGTTGGTAAAAACCCTTCATAACCAGATATTGCTGCCCAGTTCAGCAATCCAGCACAACGGTGCTGCCGCGTTCGTTTACGTCATTCAGAATTCCCAAGCCATCATGCGTTCGGTGAAGACAGGCGTCGCGGAGGGTGGAAATAGCGCTGTGCAAGGGGTGAACGAAGGCGAAGTGGTGGCCAACAGCAGCTTCGAGAAGTTACAGAATGGCTCGAAGGTAACGATTGCGAAAGAGGCGCCTGCCAGTTCGTCGCCGGAGGGCAACGCGCCGTGAGCCTCTCCAGCCCATTCATTCATCGGCCGGTCGCGACGATTCTGCTGATGACCGCGATTCTGCTGGTGGGCTTGGTCTCGTTTCTGCAACTGCCCATTTCGGCTTTGCCTGAGGTCGACTATCCGACCATCCAAGTGCTCACCTTTTATCCCGGGGCCAGCCCCGACGTCATGGCAACCACCATCACGGCGCCACTCGAACGGCAGTTCGGGGAGATGCAAGGCCTAAGCCAGATGACCTCCACGAGCGCCGGAAACGTCTCCGTCATCGTGCTGCAATTCAACCTCGCTTTAAATATTGACATCGCCGAAGAAGAAGTGCAGTCGGCCATCAACGCGGCGCAGAGTTACCTTCCCGCCGATCTGCCGACACCGCCCATATACAGCAAGACCAATCCCGCGGACGCGCCCATTCTGACTTTGGGGATCACCTCAGACAGCATGCCGCTGTCGCAGGTCGAAGACTTAATCGACACGCGACTGGCGCCGAAAATTTCGCAGCTCAATGGCGTGGGACTGGTGAGTATTACCGGCGGGCAAAAACCGGCGGTGCGCATTCAGGTGAATCCCACCAAATTGTCCTCCTATGGCATAAACCTGGAGGACGTGCGCACGGCGTTGACTCAGACCAGCGTGAACTCCGCCAAAGGCAACTTCGATGGCCCGCGGCAGGACTATCAGATTGACGCCAACGATCAAATCACCGACGCGAAGGATTACCACAACGTGGTCGTCGCATATCGAAATGGCGCTCCGGTTCTGCTGAAAGACGTGGCGAATGTAGTGAACGGGGTGGAAAACGCACAATTGGCTGCCTGGATGAACACCACCCCCGCGGTAGTTTTGAACATTCAGCGCCAACCCGGCGCCAACACCATCAGCGTGGTGAAAAGCATAAAGAAATTGCTGCCGCAGCTGGAGGCGAACCTGCCGGCCGCGATACAGATCACGGAACTCACCGATCTCACCACCAGCATTCAAGCGTCTGTGGACGACGTCGAGTTCGAGCTGATGCTGACCATCGGCCTGGTAGTAATGGTTATCTTTCTTTTTCTGCGCAGCGTTCGCGCCACGATTATTCCCAGCGTAGCCGTTCCGCTCTCGCTGGTGGGCACGTTCGGCGCCATGTACCTGCTGGGCTACAGCCTGGACAATCTATCGCTGATGGCGCTGACGATTTCCACCGGCTTCGTGGTGGACGATGCCATCGTGATGATCGAGAATATCGCGCGGTTCCTTGAAGAGGGCGATGCGCCCATGGAGGCAGCTTTAAAGGGCGCGGGACAAATTGGATTCACTATTCTGTCATTAACCGTGTCGCTGATCGCGGTCCTTATTCCCCTGCTGTTCATGAGCGATGTGGTCGGACGCCTCTTCCGGGAATTTGCCGTAACTCTGGCGGTTACGATCATCATTTCGGCGGTGGTTTCGTTAACCCTGACACCGATGATGTGTTCGCGCATCTTGCGGCACGAGGCAGAATCGCAACAGAGCCGCTGGTACCGGTGGTCGGAGCATGCCTTTAAGCGCATGATCGACTTTTACGGCCGCACGCTCAAAGTCGTTCTCCGCCATCAGACCCTGACTTTGCTGGTGACCGCCGGCACTTTGGTTCTGACTGTAGTTCTATACATCGTGATTCCGAAAGGCTTCTTCCCGGTGCAGGATACGGGAGTAATTCAGGGCATCTCGCAGGCTCCGCAAACCACCTCTTTTGCGGCCATGGCAGAGAAACAGCAGGAACTTGCTTCGGTCATTCTGAAAGACCCCGCAGTACAAAGCCTCTCATCGTTCATTGGCGCGGATGGCACGAACACCACGCTCAATAGCGGGCGCATGGCGATCAACTTGAAGCCCATCGGACAGCGGAACTTCAACGCCTCCGATGTGATTCGCCGCTTGCAGCACAACCTTGCCAACGTCGAAGGCATTCAACTCTACATGCAGCCGGTGCAGGACATCACCGTGGATGACAGGGTGAGCCGCACGCAGTATCAATACACGCTGGAAGATCCTGATATCGACGAATTGAATACGTGGGCAGGAAAGTTTGTTGCCGAGTTAAAGAAGCTGCCCAGCCTTGAGGACATTGCCACCGATCAGCAGACGGGCGCGTCCGCCATATCGGTCAAAATCGACCGTGTGACCGCCTCGCGCCTTGGGATCGCTCCGGCGACCATCGACAATACGCTCTATGACGCCTACGGACAGCGGCAAATCAATACCCTGTACACGCAGCTGAATCAGTATCACGTAGTCTTGGAAGCTCAACCGGAATGGCAGCAGGATCCGGGCAAGTTGAGCGATCTTTATCTGCAAGCCAACGCGTCTTCGAGCGCCACTGGAGCTGCGGCTTCCACTTCGTTCTCCGCCTCGGGATCGAGTGCGGCTGGTTCCAATGCGACTACCACTTCGGTCTTATATACGCCCTCCGCTGCCACTCTTCAGCCTTCGGGAACGGTGCTCTCGTCTTCGAATAATTCAAGCGGTAGCGCATCGCTCAACGGAGGCACTTTTGCGGGAACCACGCCCAACACCATCACTTCAGCCACTGGTGCAAATGCTATCCCTCTGAGTGCCTTTGTCAAAGTTTCAAACGCGACGGAGTCACTTTCGATTAATCACCAGGGTCAATTCCCATCGGTCACGGTCTCATTCAATCTCGCCCCGAATGCTGCCTTAGGGACGGCCATCAGCGACATCAATAACGTCGCCAAGAAGATCGGATTTCCCGCGAGCGTACAGGCAGAATTCCAGGGGACGGCGGCCTCTTTCGAAAATTCACTCTCCAATGAGGCGTGGTTGATTCTGGCTGCATTGGTCACGGTTTATATCGTGCTGGGGGTGCTGTATGAGAGCTTCATTCACCCCGTCACGATTCTTTCCACGTTGCCATCCGCGGGAGTGGGGGCGCTGCTGGCGCTCATGCTATTCGGGCAGGACCTGAGTGTAGTCGCGATCATTGGCATCATTTTGCTGATCGGCATTGTGAAAAAGAACGGAATCATGATCGTCGACTTCGCGCTGGAGGGAGAGCGCGAGCGGGGAAAAAGCCCGACCGATGCAATTTATGAAGCCAGCCTGCTGCGTTTTCGTCCCATCATGATGACTACGATGGCCGCGCTACTCGCCGGTATCCCACTGGCCTTGGGACGCGGCTATGGTTCGGAGTTGCGCCGTCCTCTGGGCGTCGCCATGATCGGTGGGCTTCTGGTGAGCCAGGTGCTGACTCTCTATACCACGCCGGTAATCTACGTTTTCTTCGACCGCTTGGGGAAGCGCTTCAGCCGTCGCAAGGGCAATAGGCTGGAGAGCGAAAGCGGTCCACCAACACAACCGGAGAACGCATGAGCCTGTCGGAACCATTTATTCGGCGGCCAGTGGCGACTACTTTGCTTACCCTTGCCGTCGCCCTTGCGGGCGCAATCGGCTTTGTCGCTCTACCGGTGTCCCCATTGCCCGAGGTTGACTTCCCGACGATTTCCGTCTCCGCCAGCCTTCCGGGAGCGAGCGCTGAGATCATGGCCTCCTCGGTGGCTACGCCCCTCGAAAGGCAGTTTGGACACATTGCCGGTATCACCGAAATGACATCTTCCAGTTCGCTGGGAGGCACGTCGATCACGCTGCAGTTTGACTTATCGCGGAATATCGACGGCGCGGCGCGCGACGTGGAAGCCGCCATTAATTCGGCGCGTACTTATCTGCCGGCTAATCTGCCCGCGAATCCAACCTACAGAAAGGTCAACCCCGCCGACGCGCCCATCCTGATTCTCGGACTCACCTCCGATAAATACCCCACGCCTAAACTCTATGACGAGGCTTCCACCGTAATCGAGCAAAAGCTCTCGCAGATTCAGGGCGTAGGCCAGGTGGTAGTAGGCGGCGGCGCATCACCCTCGGTGCGGGTCGAGGTTGATCCCGTGAAGCTGGAAAGCATGGCGCTAACCCTCGGAAACATTCAGTCGACGCTCAGCCTGCAAAATGCGGACATGCCCCGCGGGCGCTTGTCAAACGATTCCATGACCGCCGACATTATTACCAATGACCAGATTTCCGAGGCGGCAGATTATAGGCCGCTGATTATCGGCTATCACAACGGTACGGCCGTCCAATTATCGGATGTCGCCGAGGTCGTTGACTCCACGCAAAATCTGCGCACCGCGGGATACCTGAACGGCATTCCTTCCGTTACCGTCATCATCTTCCGTCAGCCGGGCGCAAATATTATTCAGACGGTGGAACGGGTGAGCTCCCAGTTGCCGTTTCTGCAAGCGATCCTGCCGCAGGGCATCAAGGCAACCATCGTCTTTGACCGTACCCTAACCATTCGCGCGTCGGTCGCTGATGTTGAACGCACCCTGGTGATCGCGGTGATCCTGGTCATTCTGGTGGTGTTCGTTTTTTTGCGCAACGCGCGCGCCACAATCATTCCTAGCGTCGCCGTCCCAGTGTCGCTGATTGGCACGTTCGCGGTGATGTATCTGGTGGGATTCAGTTTGGACAACCTCTCGTTGATGGCGCTCACCATCTCTACTGGTTTCGT
>JASIKQ010000482.1 GCA_030049565.1 Candidatus Sulfotelmatobacter sp. | reverse complement strand
AATATTCCTGTGGTTTCGGTGGTGTGGTTTTATAGCGGAATGTCACCCCTGGATATGGCCGACCGCATCGTGGCCAACTCCGAGCGTGGTATCACGACAACGGTTAACGATATTGAGCACATGGAATCGCAGTCCGTTTACGGGCTGGGCATTATCAAAGTTTTCTTTCGCCCAGGGACGAATGTGCAGGGCGCTATTGCGCAGATTACGGCCATCTGCCAGACATCCGTGCGCAGCCTTCCCCCCGGCACTACGCCGCCGCTAATTATTTCCTACAGCGCGTCGACCACACCGATCCTCCAGCTCGGATTGAGCAGCAAGACTTTGCCCGAGCAGCAGCTTTTCGATCTCGGGCAGAATTTCCTCCGCAACTACCTCGCAACCGTGCAGGGAGCGGCAACGCCGTACCCCTATGGCGGCAAGATTCGCCAGATTCAAGTCGATCTCGATCTGCCAAAGCTCCAGGCGTACGGTCTGGGACCGAACGACATAGTGAATGCCGTCAACGCTCAAAACATTATTCTGCCGACGGGCACAATCAAGATGGGGTCGCTCGAGTACAACGTCGAGATGAATGGAACGCCGCAAACCATCCCCGAGTTAAACGATCTGCCGGTCAAATCTGTTAACGGCTCGACGCTTTACATGCGGGATGTCGCCCACATCCGCGATGGCTTCGCGCCCCAGACCAACATCGTTCGCCAGGATGGCGCTCGCGGCGCGTTGATGTCGATGTACAAGAACGGCAATGCCTCTACGCTCGACATCGTTAAGGGCATCAAGAAGATTGTTGCCCTCGCGGCGCAATCTTTGCCGCCGGAGCTGAAGATTACGTCGCTTTTCGATCAATCGCTGTTTGTGCGCGCCTCGATTTATGGTGTGATTCGCGAGGCCATCATCGCCGCGGCCTTGACCGCCGTCATGATCCTCATCTTTCTTGGCGATTGGCGGCCGACAATTGTCATCTCCATTTCCATTCCGCTCTCGATTTTTGTTTCTATCATCGTGCTGGGGGCGATTGGTGAAACCATCAACATCATGACTCTGGGTGGGCTGGCGCTCGCCGTCGGCATCCTGGTGGATGACGCCACCGTGGAGATCGAAAATATCGAGCGCAATTTGGCCATGGGCAAGGAGATGCGCCAGGCCATTCTGGATGGCGCGCAGCAGATCGCCGTGCCCGCCTTCGTATCTACCCTCAGCATCTGCATTGTGTTTGTGCCGATGTATTTCCTCTCGGGCGTGGCGAAATTTCTGTTTGTGCCGCTGGCCGAAGCCGTGAGCTTCGCCATGCTGGCCAGCTATCTGCTCTCGCGGACCCTCATCCCTACGCTGGTGATGTTCATCATGCGTGGGCACGAGCATCGTGCCGCCGGTCCCAAAACGTTCATGGGCCGCTTTCAGCGCGGCTTTGAACGCAAGTTCGAAGATTTTCGCCGCGGATACGAGTCGCTTCTCGAAACCACATTGGAGCATCGCGGCCTTTTCGTGGCAGGCTTCTTGGCTTTCTGCGTTCTTTCGCTTGGCTTGTTTATGTTTCTGGGCGAGGATTTCTTTCCCCAGGTCGATGCCGGCCTGCTGCGGCTGCACGTACGCGCGCGGCCCGGACTCCGCGTAGAGGAAACCGCCAAGCTTTGCGATCAGATCGAAGCCGTCCTGCACGAGCAGATTCCGGGCAAGGAACTGCAGACCATCCTCGATAACATTGGCCTTCCCAACTCCGGCATCAATCAGTCGTACAGCTCCAATGGAACCATTGGCACCAGTGACGCCGAGATTCTGATCGCTCTCGATCCCGAGCACCATAAGCCTACGGCGGAACACATCAAGCATCTGCGCGAAGTGTTGCCGCGGCGGTTTCCGGGCGTGGAGTTTTTCTTTCAGCCTGCCGATATCGTTACCCAGATTCTGAACTTTGGCCTGCCCGCGCCCATTGACGTGCAAATCGTGGGCAACGATATGGCGAGCAGCTATCAGATCGCGCAGCAGATCGCCAACAAATTGCGCCACATTCCCGGTGCGGCCGATGTTCACGTGCAGCAATTGCTCTCGCTGCCCACGCTGTACCTCGACATCGATCGCACCCGCGTGAACCAGGTTGGGCTTACCGCGCGCGATGTGGCGCAGAGCGTGCTGGTTTCGTTGAGCGGCAGTTTTCAGACCACCCCCAACTTTTGGTTGAATCCGCATAACGAAGTTACTTATCAGGTAGCTGTGCAGTCTCCGCAATACAAAATGACCGATTTGCAGGATTTGATGGCCATCCCCGTGACCTCGCAGCAAGGCAATCAGTTGTTGAGCAACCTGGTGCAATTGCAGCCGGTCGCGCGGCCAGCCACCGTGAACCACTACAATGTGCAGCCGGTCATTGATGTTTACGCAAGCACGCAGGAGCGTGATCTGGGAGCGGTCGCTTCCGATACCAACAGGGTCATCAAGAGCTTCGACGGCAAACTGCCCCGCGGCACTCGCATCGTGATGCGAGGACAGGTGAGCACCATGCAATCTTCGTTTATCGGATTGGGACTGGGACTCGTGGGGGCCATCGTGCTCGTGTATCTGCTGATCGTAATCAACTTTCAATCGTGGCTCGACCCTTTCATTATTATTGCCGCGTTGCCGGGGGCGCTGGCGGGGATCTGCTGGTTCCTGTTATTGACGCACACTACACTGAATGTGCCATCGCTCACCGGTGCCGTGATGTGCATGGGCGTCGCCACGGCCAATTCGATTCTAATGGTGAGCTTCGCCCGCGAGCAGATGGATGAAGGCGTTCCGGCGGTACGGGCCGCGGTGGCGGCGGGGTATACCCGCATCCGCCCGGTGCTGATGACGGCCTTAGCTATGATCATTGGCATGGTGCCCATGGCGCTGGGTTTTGGCGAAGGCGGCGAGCAGAACGCACCCCTGGGCCGCGCGGTCATCGGCGGGCTGCTGTTTGCCACGGCGGCGACCCTGTTTTTCGTGCCCAGCGTATTCGCAATATTCCACAGCCGCCGGGAAGCGCGCCGGGCGCGGCGGGAGCAAACCGCGTAACTGTGGACAATAAAGTAGTGTTGAAGGAAGCGAGCAGCATGGCAGAGAGCGAGTCCAAAAAGGGTACAGATGCGCGGGTCTCCAAGGATGAGAGGGATGCGCAATCACCACAGCCTTCCGGCGACAATCATCATCCTCACAGCGCTCAGGCGCAGCGCGATGAAGCGATCGAGGAGATCCAGCGGCGCTCCAAGCACCAGCCGCCAACCATCCAGAGGCCGCCGGATCTGCCGCCTGCGCCTCCCCGCAAGGCGCTCACCATTGTTGCGGTCGCACTCGCGGTATTGGTGCTCGCCGGCGGTATCACTCTGCTTCTGCGCGTGAGCCACGAACGCGCGCTCGCCAAAGAAACCGAGCGGGAAGGAATTCCTACGGTCGCCGTGGTTCATCCGCTTGCCGAAAATCCCGAGGAGGAACTGGTACTGCCCGGTTCGCTGCTGGCTTATGTCGAGTCTCCCATTTACGCGCGCACCAATGGATATCTGCTGCACTGGTATCACGATATCGGCAGCCGCGTGAAGCAAGGCGAGCTGCTGGCCAAAATCGATACTCCCGAAGTCGATCAGGAACTCAATCAGGCCCGCGCCACGAGGCAGCAATCAGCGGCGCAGCTGGAGATCGCCAGAATCACCTCCCAGCGCTGGGAAAATCTGCGCAAAACCGACGCCGTCTCAGCGCAGGAAGCCGATCAATACGCCAGCGCATACCAGCAGGCCAAGGCCAACCTTGCTGCCGCGGAAGCCAATGTGCGGCGGTT
>JASIKQ010000481.1 GCA_030049565.1 Candidatus Sulfotelmatobacter sp. | reverse complement strand
CCTGTTAAAAGTATCGCATTAACGCGGCTTCTGGCACCCGTGAAAGTCGAAGGTGGCAAGTTTGCGTTAGCGCTACCCGCCGTTGCTGACAAAACTCTCCCCCGCTGCCAGGATCTCGGTTACCACCTCCGCCGAGGCAGCCTCGGCGTAGGCGCGCAGCAACGGTTCAGTTCCGGAGGCGCGGAACAGAATCCACGCTTCTGCGCCATTGCCGTTGGTCGGCGCGTCGAGAAAGAATTTAACGCCGTCGAGATTCTCTTTTTTCAGCACGCGATAGCGGCCAAGTTTCTGCGTGCTGTCTGCGCGCGCGCGCTGAATTGCACTTTGTTTAACCTCGTCTGGAATGTGCAAATCGCGGCGGCCATAATAATGAGGTCCGTACTCGCGTTGCAAATCGGCAACCAGTTGGCCCAGCGGCTTGCCTTCTTCCGCCATCACATTGGCAAGCAGCAGGCAATTAAGGATGCCGTCGCGCTCCGGCAGAAAACGCGAGTAGCCGATCCCGCCCGATTCTTCGCCGCCGATCAGGATGTTGTGCCCCATCATCAGGTCGGCGGTGTACTTGAATCCGATCTGCGTCTCGTAAACCTTTCGTCCGTGTTTGGCGGCGATGCGGTCGAGCATTCGCGTGGTATTAAAGGCGCGGACAACATCCCCCGGCCATTGCTTTCGTTCCAGCAACCAGCGGAGCAAGACGGAAAAGCACTTGTGGGAATCGACAAAGCTGCCGTCTTCCGCGACGGCGCCGATACGATCAGCGTCGCCGTCGGTGGCAAGTCCCGCGTCGCATTTTTCTCGCACGACGGTCTGCTGCAACATGGCGACATGCGGCTCGATGGGCTCGGGATTGATTCCAGGAAATAACGGATTCACTTCCTGACGGATGGCGACGTGATGTACGCCGTGCTCACGGAAGATTCCGGCGAGCACTCCGCGGCCCGAGCCGTACATGGAGTCGATGGCAAATTTGAGTTTTGTCTTGCCGATCAAATCCATGTCGGCGAAGCGGCAGACGGCGGCGATGTAGGGCGCTTTGAGGTCGCGTTCTTCGAGAGCGGCCTTGGTCCCGTGCGGCATTGCGCCGGCGAGCAGCTCTTCTTCCACTTTTTTCATGATTGCGGGAGTGGCGGAGCCTCCGAATTTTCCTTTGAACTTCACGCCATTCCAGTTCCAGGGATTGTGGCTGGAGGTGACCATAATCCCGCCCGCAGCGCCGTTGTTTTTCACTGCGTAGGAAACTGCTGGCGTGGGCGTGTAATCGTTCGCCAGCTTGACTGGAATGCCGGCCGCGGCGATCACTTCGGCAGCGGACTGAGCGGCGCGCGGCGAAGCGAAGCGTGTGTCGTAGCCAACAATGATGCCGCGTTTGGCGTCTTCGTAGTTCAGCACGTAGCTCGCGATCGCCGCCGCCACCCTCCGCACATTGTCGAAGGTGAAGTCGTCGGCGATGATGCCGCGCCAGCCGTCGGTTCCGAATTTGATTTCCTGCGGCATTGGCAAAGTTTGTGTTTAACGCTCAAACGAGGCGATGCAGTTTTTTCTCGTCCAAATATTTGACAACCTTACTCACGTCCTGCGCCTGCTGGCGAGTCGTGATCAACAAAGCGTCGTCGGTTGCGACTACAACGATATCTTCTACGCCAACCACTGCGGTGAATTTTCCCGGCGCGTGCACGTAGTTGCCGCGAGCGTTCAGGATGAAAGCTCCCTCGCCCTCAATCAGATTGGCGTTGTCCGGACGGCTTTTGGCAACATGATGCTCATGGAGCGCCGTCCACGAGCCTAAATCGCTCCAGCCGAAATCAGCCGGGAGAGAGAAGATGTTTGCCGCCTGCTCGCCCTTGGCAGACCGCGGCTCGAGCACGGCGTAATCGATGCTGATGTTCTCGCATTGTGGATAAAGTCGGCGAAAGACCGCCGCAAACCTGCGGGTTCCGTAAGCGGCGGCAATTTCTTCGAGAATGGCGGCTGTGTTTGGCAGATGCTCGCGCAAGGCATTAGCGAGAGTGCGGGCGCTCCAAATGAACATGCCGCTGTTCCAGAAATAATTCCCCGCGGCCACAAAGGCCGCCGCTTTTTGGGCATCAGGCTTCTCGGTGAACCGGCGCACGCGCCAAGCATGTGGCGCGGGCACCCCTGCCCGCGAAACCCCCGAGGGTCCGCCCACCTCGATATACCCATAGCCCGTTTCTGCGCGATTCGGTTTGATGCCCAGAACGACAATGTTTTCGCCGGCTGCCGCGATGTCAATACCCTGCGCGATCGTCGTACGATATGTTTTCTGGTCGGCAATTACGTGGTCGGAGGGAAACATCCCGATGACCGCGTCGGGATGCTCGTGCAACAACAGAAACGCCGCGAGGCCGATGGCGGGCGCGGTATTGCGGCCCACTGGTTCGGCGAGCACCTGTGCCTTCGGCAATTTCGGTAACTGTTTAAGAATGGCAGGACGCAGATCGCCATTGGTGATGACCCAGAATTTTTTGGCGGGCGCCAGCGGCAGCAGGCGCGAGACGGTCTGTTGGATCATGGTCTGCTTGCCGTCGAGCGCGAGCAATTGCTTGGCTCGCTTTTTGCGGCTGAGCGGCCAGAATCGCGTGCCGCGCCCTCCGGCCAAAATCACGGGATAAAAATGTGGGTGAATTGCCAAGGCTTTCAGATTACATGCGCGTTTCAGGTTCTGGCAAAGGCATGCCAGGGACGCAGGCTAGTAAGAATTCGAGTGTCCACTGCGGGCGAACCGTGAACTTCTCGAGACAAGCGGGAACCACGACAGCATCTCCTTTTGCCAAAGTCACCGCTTCGCCGGCCACTTCGATAACGCCACAGCCTTCAATCGCAAGCAGAATTTGAACCGAACTTTTGCCGGACTCGTCGCGTGTGTTCAGTTGTTGCTCGTCTTTCATTTCGAACCTATCGACGACGAAATATGGAGCAGCAATCAGGCGTCCCCGCCGGCTTTTACCGCCGGAGATTTGTGCGGGAGCGGGACGCACAACTTTTCCTGATGCGACTTTGTCTTTCACTGCCGCCATCCCTTTTTCCAGATGAAGCTCACGCGGCCGGCCGTAATCGTATAGACGATAAGTTGTATCTGACTGTTGCTGCGTTTCAACGATCACCGACCCGGGTCCCAGCGTGTGGACCGTGCCGCCGCACACGTAAATCATGTCTCCGGGGTAAACGTCGATCCAGTTCAGCAATTCTTCCGCGCGCTTTTGGTGAATGGCATTTTCCAGCTGCGCCACACTGACGCCGGGCTTCATTCCCAGTGCGATCTGCGCCCCGGGCTTGGCGTGCGCCACGTACCAGCATTCGGTTTTACCCCAGGGCTCGCCCACGCGGCGAGCCTGCTCGTCATCGGGATGAACCTGCACCGAAAGCTTTTCATGGGGAAACAGGAACTTGAGCAGGAGGGGAAATCGTCCGGCATCGGGCGCGGCTTCCCCCACCAATTGGCGCTGATACTGTTCACTGATTTGCGCCAGACTTTGCCCGGCGAGCGGACCATT
>JASIKQ010000480.1 GCA_030049565.1 Candidatus Sulfotelmatobacter sp. | reverse complement strand
TGGGCAAAACTCCGAAGAAAGGCCAAACCTTCACCTGGGCACAAGGCGGCGCACTGGAGGTCTATGAGATTGTTAAATGCAGCGATTACCCTCCGAACAAGTCGACCCCCTTCTCCAATCTCGCACTCTATGACTACAACTTCGTCCAATTCCCCGATCCAGGATGGCTGCTTTTCAATTACTCCAGTGGCCTCACACCGCAATGCAATTATGGTGGGAAGATGGCGACAACCAAGGTGACGCTCGATTACTAAATTCCGTGCGAAGAAATGCCCTAAGAACCTTCTCTGACCTGCTGGCGCTTGATGGTACCAGAGCCGCGACCCCGGGTTTTTGGGGGTCTGTCACCAGTTTGTGAATCTTCTTCCGAAAGATATCGGGCCTGGGGCGGATCAAGGGTAATACGATCCAAGCTCCGTAACAGAGTATGAATGCACGCGACGACGTCGTTCGTAGGTGACAACAAGACTTTGATGACTGCCGCCATCAGCCGTTGGCATTTCCTGACCACTCCGGGGTGTAAGCAGTAGTCCGGCCCCGGGCCCGGTGCCGGATGCTAGGCCCCCGATCCCTTCCCCCGGTTCCAAAAGTACGACTTGCGTCCAAGCCCTGAAATTTGAGAAGGTTATGGGGGCGAGCTGACAGTAGTGCGAGGTTATCAAGAATAAATAAACTGCCTCCGGCAACAACTGCCGGCCCGGAGCAAAGCGAACCATGACCAAAGCCGACCTGATCGATGAAGTCTCGCGTTTGTCAGAACTTACACGCAAAGACAGCGAAGTGATTGTGGAAACGATCTTTGACAGCGTGGTGCGCTCACTGCGTGCCGGCGACAAGATCGAGATTCGCGGCTTTGGCAGCTTCCGCACCCGCCAGCGCAAGCCGCGCACCGGGCGTAACCCCAAAACCGGCGAGAAGGTTGAAGTTCCGGCCAAGAAGATTCCGTTCTTCAAACCCAGCAAGGAACTGAAGGATTTGGTGAACGAAGGCATCCCCGACACGGCCGCCGCGCCAGCTCCCAGCACTCCTGCGTAGCGGCTCGGAAGTCGGGCGCTATTTAGGTGCTATGCCCACGGCCCCCATCATCCGTCCGGTCCTTCCCTTTTCCGCGCGATGGGAAAAAAGCAAATCGGTCCGGCAATGTGTGCACAGCGGCGAGGCCTCAATATTTTTCGCCGCCACGCCAACAGCCAACAACTGTTGCCGATTCGCTTCCACTAAATCGAGGAAGATTTTCTTCGGCAACTCGCCATGCCCGGGGGCGCGCGCCGTCAAAAACAACAGCGGATATCTATCCCGCACCGGGTCCGATTCTTTGACTTCACGAAATAAACTTGCCGGATAGGCGAACTGCGATTCGAACTTTTCTCGCACTTCTGCGCCCACTTCATAACAGCATGCGTGAATCCCCGGCCCAATTGCCGCCTTGAGGTCGCGTGGGTGCGTGCCGAAGCAGCACCGCATTACTCCCGCTCCCTTCGCGACGATGCGCTTCAGCGTGCCGCGCCAGCCCGCGTGAAAAACCCCCACCGCCCGCCGTTTGGGATCGACCAGAATCACCGGCAAGCAATCGGCCGTCTGGACGGCCAGCAGCAGTCCCGCTGTATGCGTGATCAGGCCATCGCCGACAACAGGGGACGCAATTGGTGATTCAACGAGGCGGATGATATCGGAATGAATCTGGCGCAAGGTGACAAGCGGCCACAGATGAGAATCGTTGTACCAGGATTTCTTGCCAGAGATGTGCGTGCTACGTTTGCCCGCGCCATCGACAGCACCAATCTCTTTTAGAAGAGCCCTGCGGTTTCGCTCGACCGCAGCTCTGGAATCGTCTTTGGTGAAGCCTAGATTGAGCGCTCCATCCCCGTACGCACGGGAGAACCCGCCCACGCGCGTGGAAAAGCCGTGAATCAACCATGGGATTTCCTCAAGATTCCCGGCGCGAAGAATGTCAGGTTTCTGTTGCGGCGAGCGGGTGAGCACCACTCTATGTTACTTGAGGCTCGGCCAGTCGATGCTCGCACTCCACCTACGTTCGGAGGAAGGCGCAAATCACGGCTGCGCCGCCTGCCATTGCGCCCATCTGTCCCGCACTTCGGCAAGAAATCCTTCTTTATTGGCGCGCATCTGCCTTACGAGCGCCTGGTTCCCGGTATCTTCGTGGGCCGCCGCCCACAACACCATCTCGGTGAGAACCGGGGCCAGATCAATCCCTTTCTTGGTGAGCGAATAGAGCAGCTTGCGCTTGTCGCGTGGATCAAGCCGGGGGGTGATGATGTCGCAATCAATTAACTTCCGCAGACGATCAGCTAGAATATTTGTGGCGATCCCCTCATAGCAACTCATAAAGTCCTTGTAGGTGTGCGCGCCGCGCAGCATCATGTCGCGGATGATCAGCAGCGACCAGCGATCACCCAGCATCTCCACTGAAGCGTTCAGGGGGCAGCCCGACCGGCGCTTAACATTGCGCTGCCTGTCGGTCTTGTTTCGCCCTGCTGCCATCCCCACCACGTTTTCAGGCATCCCTCAACAATATTACTTGCATCTTGCAAGTAATACTTGCAATAATCTCACGCGCGACAGGCGCTTTCAATCTCGATGGTCGAGTTGAGATCCACCCGGCAGGTTGATTTGCCGCCGCAAAGTATTTCGAAGAAAGAAAGGAACAGCCATGAAGCTTACACGATGGATGATCGCGTTTGTGTTTGCGGGACTGCTCCTGCCGAGGTCCAGACAGACGTGCTGGAGTGGGAAGGCGGGGGCTGGAAGTCCGTTCTAACCCACGAGACCAACGTCAAGGACTGGCTAAGGACTGTCAAGGACTCGTCGAAGTAACCGCAACCTAGCCCGCACTTCGAGCGAGCAGGGATACGAACGATGAATCGCATAGTCACGCTTAACCAACATCAAAGAGTCGTGAAGCCAGAGCGAAGTGCCTACTCGTGTCGGAGGAGAAAATCGATGAGTCAACAAATATCTAAGACGATCGCCTGGGGAAGCTTCCTGCTGGTTGCGATGCTGACCTTCGCTTGGCAAGTGCAAGCACAGGACGCCAAGCAACCCTATCCGAGCATGGCTCCTCTTGAACAGTACCTGATGGCGGATCGCAACGCCGAGATCGCCATGGCTCGTAGCGCGGCGCCGGAGGCAATCTCACGTGATGCCGATGTCCTCGTCCTTGGACGGCATGGCTACGAAACCGCAGTCAAAGGCAAGAACGGTTTCGTGTGTGTCGTGGAGCGAGGGTGGATGTCCCCATTCGATGGTGATAGTTCTGTTAATTTTTGGAACCCTAAAATGCGAGGTCCGGTCTGCTTTAACCCGCCGGCTGCCCGCTCCATCCTGCCGCTCACCTACAAAAGAACGGAGATGGTGTTGGCCGGTCAATCCAAAGCTCAGATGATCGACGGCATGAAGACATTCATAAAGCAACAACTGCCGCCCCTGGAGCCTGGAGCCATGTCCTATATGATGTCGAAAGAACAGTATCTTACCGATGACGACCACCACAACTGGATGGCTCATCTGATGTTTTACACTCCTCTTATGGACGGTGCCGTTTGGGGTGCGGATCTGTCCGACTCTCCCGTAATGCTGAATCCGCAGTTCAGGGGCGCTCCGGAACCAATCGACGTATTCATGGTTCCCGCGGGCTGGTGGTCAGATGGAACGGCGGACCCAGTCACGATCAGGTAGGCGACACTTGCTCTATCTAGCAGTGGGAGTTGGCATCCTGTTGTGGCTTGGCCTTTATATGCGGGAGCCGCGGCTGCGCGCTCTCGTGCCGCTCCGTCGCGGCGCATCGGGATAATGCCGGAGTGTCTGGAAGCGCCATGCGAAAGCTTTTCGTTTCGAACCTGATGTCGCTGGACGGTTTCTTTGAAACCATCGATCACAAGCTGGATTGGTTTGTAGTCGACGACGAGTTCTTCGACTACGCGGATGACATGCTACGATCCGTCGACCTGATTCTTTTCGGCCGGAAGACTTACGCGCACATGACCGCCTTTTGGCCCACCGCTCCAAGAGATAGGATCGCCGACCAGATGAATGGTCTGGCAAAAATTGTTTTCTCGAAAAAACTTGCACGCGCCGACTGGCAAAATACCCGTCTGGTGAGGGACAATGCCGCTGATGAAGTTGCCAGACTCAAGCAACAGCCCGGCAAAGATATGGTCATTCTGGGCAGCGCCATGTTGGCATCGTCTTTGCTGGAGCAGGGGTTAATCGATGAATATCGCATAATTCTCAATCCGGTGCTGCTCGGGCAAGGCAACCCGTTATTCAAAGATGTAAGGCATAAAATTGCGCTGCAACTCAGCGACGCTCGGTCGTTCCGCTCCGGAGTAAATATTCTCTACTATCAACCTCAACAATCCGATATCTGACACAGAACGAAAGGAGACAAAACGATGGACAGCAAACCCACTCACGAACAAGCCCGGCTTCAACTGCAACTTTTTGAAGAGCGTCGCGAGGCGAGAATTCGCCAGGCGCGCGACTGGTATTTCCGGAACTTTCATCCCGAAACGCTCGAAGACACGATGCGAGTTGCGGCCCCCGGCTCGGAAGGCCAGCAATTTGCCATGATGGTGCTCACTTATTGGGAGCAGGCCTGCGCCATGCTCAACTACGGATTGCTGCACGAAGAGCTTTTCTTTGAAACCAACGGGGAGTTTTTTGGCGTCTGGGAAGCCGCAAAGGTAATCGTTCCCAAGTTTCGCGAGATGTTTAAGAACCCGCAATTTCTCGGAAACCTGGAAAAAACGGCAAAGCGATACGAGGCCTGGAGCGAGAAGCGCGCCCCCGGCCACATCGCAGCCATGCGCGAGATGATGAAGCAGATGCGCGCGCAGATGGCTGCAAAAGCGGCGTAGTAAAACAACCACAAATTGGGTGCCCCACGTCTCGCCGGTTTAGCGAGACGTGGGCTTCACTTGCGGAGGGCATTCATGTCTTCAGTCCGGGTTCTCGTAGGCACGCGCAAGGGCGCGTTCATTCTTACTTCTGAGGGCAAGCGCGACAAATGGGAGGTCAACGGGCCGCATTTTGCCGGCTGGGAAATGTATCATCTCAAAGGTTCCCCTGCTGATCCCAACCGCATTTACGCTTCGCAAACCAGCGGCTGGTTCGGCCAGATCATCCAGCGTTCCGATGACGACGGCAAAACCTGGCACCAGCCTGGCACTCCTCCCGGAGCAGAACCCGCACCCGGCCCGCCGAAGGCAGCGAGCAACAAATTTGTCTACGACTCAGCCGCGAAGCCGCTCAGGACTCACCAGTGGTATGACGGCACGCAGCATCCGTGGGAGTTCAAGCGCGTGTGGCATCTCGAGCCTTCGCTCACCGATCCCAACACTGTGTTTGCCGGAGTGGAAGACGCCGCCATTTTCCGCTCGACCGATGGCGGCGAGAATTGGCATGAACTTCCCGGCCTGCGCGGACACGGCACCGGCCCCAAGTGGCAGCCGGGCGCGGGCGGCATGTGCCTGCACACGATTATTCTCGATCCCAAAGATCGGCAGCGCATGTATATCGCGATCTCTGCCGCCGGCGCGTTCCGTACGGACGACGGCGGCGCAAACTGGAAGCCGATCAATCGCGGCCTGCGCTCAAACTACATTCCGAATCCGGAAGCCGAAATCGGCCATTGCGTTCACCACATCGCCATGAGTCCGAAACGCCCGGGGGTGCTTTTCATGCAGAAACACTGGGACGTGATGCGCTCCGACGACGCCGGCGACAACTGGAACGAAGTCAGCGGCAACTTGCCCACGGATTTCGGATTTGTCATCGACGTGCACGCGCACGAGCCGGAAACGATTTATGTTGTCCCCATCAAGAGCGACGGGGAGCATTTCCCACCCGAGGGCAAGCTGCGCGTCTTTCGCAGCCGCACCGGCGGCAACGAGTGGGAGGCGCTTACCAAAGGGCTGCCGCAGAAGGATTGCTACGTGAACGTGCTGCGCGACGCCATGGCGGTTGATTCGCTCGACAAATGCGGAATCTACTTCGGCACGACAGGCGGGCAAGTGTATTGCTCAGCAGATGCCGGCGAGAACTGGAATGCGATTGTGCACGATCTGCCGGCAGTGCTTTCGGTGGAAGTGCAGACGCTGGAGTGAGTACCGGGAAGGAACGACTTCAGTCGTGCCGCAACTACCCTTTGGTATTAAATCGGCGAAACAGATGCGCGGACTGAGGTTGCCGGCAGTTCGTCGCCGCGGAAGTACTTGGGGTTGTCTTTCGAGCCTTGTTTCGCATCGGCCGCGTGCATTTCGGGCATGGCGATGAAGGGCTTCGAGTAGTCGTTGGCGGCGTTCCAAAATAAGAAGCCGATACCGCCCTTCTCGCGCGCGGTCGCGACCTGCACCTTAATGTACTCCGGCGAATAGGTCTTGGTACGCCAGTGGAAAGCTTGCAGCCACGGGCGAATGACAACTCCGCTGGCCTTGTTTCCGTCAGAATGGGTGATCAGCTCGAAGCGGTCCATGGATTCGGAGATGAAGTGCTCGGGAGAGTCGCCGGGGTGGGGGATGTTATCCATGCCGAAGAAGTGCGAGGGGTAGATCATGGGGCTGAGCACGTCACAGTAACGGGCCATGCTCACGATATCCTGGCCCGTATGCGAGAGATCGACTGGGCGTTGCCAGGCCATGACGCCGAAGACATCTAGCGAGAAGAGGACGCCGGTGGGGTGGAGTTCGGCGTAGGCATGCTTTAAGAAGGCGGTGATGACGTCGGATCGTTGGGGAGCGCGAGGAGTTTGAGTTTTGCAGGTTTCCGCTTCTGCGGAGCTTCCACCTCGCTTCGCCTTGGCGGGACGGCCGAGAGCCTGCCCTGAGCTTGTCGAGGGGTGACCGTCACCACGTAGTCCGTGACTACATGGTTCTTGCCCGTTTTCAGGCTGAGCGGA
>JASIKQ010000479.1 GCA_030049565.1 Candidatus Sulfotelmatobacter sp. | reverse complement strand
GTCCATGGCGAGGCGTTCGGAGATACGCGACACGGTGGATTCAAAATTAGTTCCTCCATGCACGGCGACACCGCCTGGATCACGGCCGAATGGGAGGGCGCAAGGCATCGCGGATTTTCCGGCGAGTTTGACATTCAGGTTCCCCGAGATACCGCTTTCGTCAAAGTTGAAACCGGCGGCGGCGCGGTTGAAATTACCGGAATTGCGGGACAGGCGGAAATCGAAAGCGGCGGGGGCAAGATCCGGCTGAATGACATTGGCGGCTCGGTGCAGGCGGAAACCGGCGGCGACTCGATCGAAATTGGCAGCGTAGGCGGCGACCTGAAGCTGGAAACTGGCGGTGGAAACATCTCTGTCAAATCAGCGAAAGGAAGAATCCACGCAGAAACAGGTGGTGGAAATATTTATGTAACCTCGGGCGAAGGCGGCGCGGACGTCGAAGCCGGCGGCGGAAACGTGGAAATCGACCATTGCACCGGGCGAGTGAAAGCCTCGACTGGCGGCGGCAATATTACGCTCGGGGACGTTGGCGGGCCGGCCGATATCGAAACCGGCGGCGGCAGCATTCACCTGTCTTCCGCCAAAGGACGGGTGGGCGCGAGTTCCGGCGCGGGAACGATTGAGCTCTTTGGCGTCCCCTCGGCGAGAGTGGAAACCGGAGCGGGCGGGATCACAGTGAAGCTGGTCAACACCGGCGCGGAGCGCAGCGATTCGATGTTGGAAACTTCCGCCGGCGATATTACCGTTTTCATTGCGCCCGATGTGGCTCTCTCCGTGCGCGCCAGCGTGGAACTCGGCAACGGACACCGCATCACCTCCGATTTCCCTGACATTCACATTTCCAGCGAAGGCGATAAATGGGCGCCGAAAACGCTGACTGCGGAAGGGAATTTGAACGGAGGCGGCCCATTGCTGAAGGTTCGCACCACCACGGGAGATATCTGCTTCCGCCGGGCAAATCGGTAGCAAGGCAATGAAGCGTAGTACCTCAATTTGAATGTCATCCTGCGCGAGCGTTCTTTGCCCAGCGAAGAGCTTGCCCTGAGGTGACGGCGAAGGGATCTGAGCGAGCGGCGCACAGAACGCGCGTTTGGCGCGGCTCCTTTTCAAGCTGAGACACTACCCAATAAACGCTTGCTCGGAATGACAGTTGAAAATTTCAGGAGGTCTGCCATGTCTAAACATCTTTTGACTGCGATCGCGCTATTGCCCGTGCTGCTGCTTCCCTCACACGCCGCACAGCGATGGTGGGTGGGATCGGATCAGCCCTTTGGTTTTTCCAGCGACGAATCGAACACCTCTTCATATCTCGGCGTAGACATCGCCGATATCACTTCCGACCGGATGAGCGCTTTGAAGTTGAAAGAAGAGCGCGGCGCAGAGGTCACCATGGTCGACCAGGACGCGCCTGCGGGCAAGGCTGGCATCAAGGAACATGACGTCATTCTCAGCATGAACGGCACAGAGATTGAGGGCAAAGCGCAATTGCAGAGGATGATCCACGAGACTCCGCCCGGACGCGTGATCACTCTTGGACTGAGCCGCGACGGCCAGCCAATGACGATCAAGGTGCAACTGGCGGATCGGCGCAGTGAGTTTCATGTTTACAAGGACAAAGACTGGGGAAAAGACTTTCACATCGAGATCCCTCCCATTCCACCGGTTCCCAACCTGCCCGATTTCGATATTCCCAGCATGGGCGTGGTCTACGTACATTCGTCCATGAGAAGCGGTTTGATGGTGGAGAATCTCACGCCGCAGCTCGGAGAATTCTTCGGCGCCAAAGGGGGTAACGGAGTGCTGGTGCGCTCGGTGGAGAAGGGAAGCCGGGGCGAAAAGGCCGGTCTGCATGCGGGCGATGTTATCGTTCGCGTGGGCGACCAATTTATTCACGATACCAGCGACTTTACTCATGCTCTGCATTCGCATGCTGGCGGATCAGTAAGCCTGGTGGTAGTCCGTGACAAGAAAGAGCAGACCTTGACGCTGACTTTGCCCCAGCGAAAGGAATCGGGGGAGATGTGGGACGAAGAGAGCTTCGCATCCCCCGAACAGCAGGCGGAAAACCAGTTCGAGCTGAGCAAAGTGCAAAGCGAACTTGCCCAATTACAACCACAGATGGAACTGGCTCAGGAAGAAAGCCACAAAGCAATGGATGAACTGCGTGAACTGCGTAAATCGCTTTGTGCGAAAAAGCAGGCGGTGGAGGAGCAGACCAAACAGCTCAAGGACGAATTCGGTCCCAAGGTTCGCGAAGAACTCGAAAAGAGCCGCCAGAAACTGGAGCAACAGATGGAGCAGCTCCGGCAGGAAATGCGCGGAAACTGGCTCGATATCTAAACCGGACCCTTAGGAAAACCTGATCAAGTCACAATCTCTGTCACTTCTAGCGCGAATTCGAGAAAGCTGCTGTTGCTTTTATCGCCTTAACCAGAGTTTCCTTGGGCGTTAGCTTTTTGGCTGCAAGCGCTCGCCAGGCACACACGATTGCGGCCGGTCTGTTTGGCGGCGTAGAGTGCGGCGTCGGCCGCCTTCACTAATTGGTCGCGAGTCATCCCATGTTCCGGCAATGCGGCGGCGCCGGCACTGATGGTGACCGTACTGGGCACGCCCGGGAACTGCCAGGCCGCAACCATCTTCCTTAGCTTCTCTGCGATCACCATGGCTTGTTCGCCGTTGGCCTGCGTCAGCAGGATGCAGAATTCTTCCCCTCCGTACCGGCATACCACGTCGATCTTTCGCACCTGCTGATGAATAAGGGAAGAGACCTGCCGCAATACTTCGTCGCCCAGAACGTGTCCAAACTCGTCATTCAGGCGCTTGAAGTGATCGATGTCCGCCATGATGACTGCCATTCCTGTGTG
>JASIKQ010000478.1 GCA_030049565.1 Candidatus Sulfotelmatobacter sp. | reverse complement strand
ACAATTTCCTGCAAGGCCCTGCGGGAAATAGTTCGGCTCTTTGAAAGAGTTTTTGTGGAAGATCTTGCGTAGGCGACGATGCTGTCACTTTCGCAGACCACGGTGATCGCCTATCGGCATTCCCGGCTCTGGGGGCGGCGCTAACCCAGCTTCTTGGCGAGCAGCTCGTTTACGGATTGGGGATTGGCCTGCCCTTTGGCGGCGCGCATCACCTGGCCGACGAAGAATCCCAAAATCGTTTTCTTGCCCGCGCGATATTGTTCGACCTGCCTGGGATTCGCCGCCACCACTTGGTCGATGATTTTCTCCAGCGCTGAAGTGTCGCTCGACTGTTGTGGCCGACCTTCTTCTTCGTACACTTCAGGAAAGTCTTTGCCGCGCTCGAAGCACAGATCGTATAAATCTTTGAGCATCTTGCCGGAAATGGCGCCGCTTTCGACCAGATCGGCCGAGGCGGCCACGCCCTTCATGGAAATCGGCGATTGCTCAATTTCAGTTCCCCTGGCCTTGACCCGGCCCATCAGTTCGCTCTGCACCAGGTTTGCCACGCGCTTGGGATTGCTGGCGACCGTTGCCGCCGCTTCGAATTGATCGGCCAGCGATTTCGAGACCGTCAGCACCTGGGCATCGTACTCGGTAATTCCATAATTCTGCACCATGCGCGCGCGCCTTGCTTCGGGCAGCTCGGGCATCATTCGAGCGATCTCGGCCTTCCATTTTTCATCAACCACCAGAGGCAGCAGATCAGGCTCGGGAAAATAGCGGTAATCGTGGGCTTGTTCCTTGGAGCGCATAGCGTACGTTTTACCTTCGTGGGAGTTATAGAGGCGGGTTTCCTGCGAGACCGTCCCACCCGATTCAAGCAGGTCGATTTGTCGCGCGATCTCATAAACCAGCGCGTCGCGAATGAAGCGAAACGAATTCACATTTTTGATCTCGGTTTTCGTGCCCAGTTTGTGCTGGCCGCGCGGGCGCACGCTGACATTGGCGTCGGCGCGCAACGATCCCTCCTCCATATTGCAATCGCTCACTCCGGTATAAAGAATGATCTCTTTCAAGCGAGTCAGATATTCATAAGCCTCGTCCGGGCTGGCAATGTCAGGCTCGCTGACGATCTCGATCAGCGGCACGCCTGTGCGGTTGAGGTCAATGGCAGTTTTCTGTTCGGAGTCGGGAAAGCCCTCATGCAGGCTCTTGCCGGCATCTTCTTCGAGATGCACGCGCGTAATTCCAATCTTCTTCTTGTTCTTGCCCGTGGCCGAGGGAACCTCAATGAATCCGTGTTCAGCCAGAGGCTTATCGTATTGCGAAATCTGATATCCCTTAGGCAGGTCGGGATAGAAATAATTCTTGCGGGCGAAGATGGAAGCCTCATTGACGCGGCAATTCAGCGCCATCGCCGCCAGCGTGGCAAATTCGACCGCCTTGCGATTCAGGACAGGCAAAGCTCCGGGCATTCCCAGGCACACCGGGCACACATTGGTGTTGGGCGCAGCACCAAAGCGGGTTGAGCACGAACAGAAAATTTTCGTAGCCGTCAAGAGCTGGACGTGCACTTCCAGACCAATCACCGGCTCGTAGGTGGCATGAGCGGCGACGGAAGTATCCAGGGCGGACGACATAGTGGGATTATAACGGCCTCTTCGGAAACTGGGATCGCGTCGAGTATTTGACCAACTCTTACTCAGCGGTATATACCACCTAGTGGTATATATTGAGTCGAGAGCTTTCACTAGGCGGCTGCACCAGCTGGCAGGAGCGTCCGCTTTGGATGTCCTTAACTCGATTCAAGCCGACTTGCTGAAGAATCCAAATCGTGGAGACCGGGTGCAGGGCTTGGGTGGGATTCGCAAGGCGCGATGTTCGAATCCTTGCCGCGGCAAGGGAAAACGAGGCGGGTTTCGGTATTTATTTCTGCATTTGGAAGATCGAAACCACATTCATCTTTTGTACTTGCTGGATAAGAACGAGCAGGCAGACTTATCGCCTGACGAGCGCAAAGTGCTGCGCGCATTAGTGGCCGGGATCACACAGCCAAAAGGGGGACGGCAACTTTGGTGAAAAGGAAACGGGCAAGAACGAAGGGCCAAATGTTCAGCGATCTGCGGGAGTCTTTATCCGAGGCGTTGGCCTACGAGGAGGGAAGGCTATCGACACTGCGGGTCAGCCAACTACCACCTCCACCCAAGCCGCTAACCCCCTCCCAGATTCGCGCCATCCGACAATCGTTCAATGCCAGCCAGGCCGCCTTCGCCCGCATTATCAACGTCAGCCGCAACGCCGTCGAAAGCTGGGAGCAGGGGCTGCGCCGCCCCCGAAAAGCAACGCTAAAGCTGCTCACCATAGCGCACAAGCATCCTGAGGTTCTTCTGGCTGGCGAGTAAGGCGGCGGGCGGGGCACAGCCTGCCCCTTCGGCAGGCTCAGGGCAGGCTCTAAGCTTATCGAAGGGAATGCCCGCGCCGCACTGATCTTGCCGACCCCGGCCCGCTCAGAACACCTGTGTTTTGGTTACTTTTCCGTTCTCGAAGTGGACCACCCAGCGATGGCCGTTTTTCAGATAGAACCAGGTTTCGCGCAAGCTGGTGTCGGTGCTGTCTTCCACTTTCTTCTGGTCGGGATCGCCGAAGCTCATCAGCACCATGGCGTAAGTCATGTTCTCCTGCACGGTGTGGGCCTCGACGGCGGCGCGGAGATCGGCGGGCATGTCTTTTTCTT
Source organism: Candidatus Sulfotelmatobacter sp. (assembly GCA_030049565.1). Lineage (GTDB taxonomy): Bacteria > Acidobacteriota > Terriglobia > Terriglobales > Acidobacteriaceae > Sulfotelmatobacter. Next base: position 2,048 of record JASIKQ010000478.1, on the reverse strand, counting down.
CGAGCTTTTGCTCAATCCGGCTCACGTCGAGCAGCCTGGACATGAAGCGTAAGACGTTTTGCGGAGCGATATCGGTATCGGCGAGGTCCTTTTGAAATTTCAGGTTGATGCGCGAACCGCCGGCGCGCTTGTAAGACGCACCGGCCTTATTGGCGTGATTGCTGCCGCGCCGGCCTTCGCCCCCGCCCTCGAGGTGAATCTCGATTTTGTCGCCGCCGATTTTGACGTCGGTGATGCTCACCCATTCGTCGCGTTCTACCCCGACGCCTTTATCCTTGAGCAGTTTGGTCATTTCTGCAAGATCGACGCCGCGATCGTCGGCTCGCTTATTGGAGGGCGGAATGTAGTAAACGTCGATTCCATCTTTGTAGGCGGGTAAATCGACCAGAGCTTTAACGTCCTTGCCCAGCAATAACGTGCTTAGTTGGTCCTGAGCCTGTTTCGAGGTGGAGGCCTGCGCCGTTCCCAGCAGCGCAACCCCGGCCCAGGCCAGAGCGGCGCATAAAACCCATGCATGCATCTTGCCCATCATCGTCTCCGTCGTACGTCTCCGGTCGTTCTGGCGCCAAGCGGAATCATGCTTATGCCTGGCACCCCGAACGCCGAAAGGTAGACCGTCGCTTTGCTGGTGTAAATAGCTCGCTTGTGCCAGTGGCCCGGTTGGAAGCACATCGACCAAAGGCGGGATCGGCTTTAGCTGGACGAAGCGCTGCCCTGAGACTTCTGGGGATGCAGGCGATGGGATTCTTCCAACAGCTGTCTCCCAGCCGCGATCACAGCATCACTGTCAATGGAAAGCAAACCTTCTTCAGGCTCGGCATGCCGGACATGGCTGGTAACACTCTCTCCACTTCGAAAAACAATGCTGCGGGTTCCGTAAGGACCGGTGCGGGCAGGATCCGTCGGGCCGTAGATTGCGACCATGGGAATGGACAAGGCAGCGGCGAGATGCAGCGGGCCGGTGTCGCCGCCAATGAAGATCCGCGCGCGCCGGGTCAAAGCGATCAATTCGGTGAGCGAGCCGGCGAAGGGCCTGGCGCGGTCTTCGCTCGCCCTCTGCACCGATTCAAACAGACCTTCCTCCCCGGGACCATAGTTGACTAATGCAGAAATGCCCATTGCACTCAGCGCGCGCGCGACTTCCCCAAAGCGTTGCGCCGGCCATCGTTTCGCCCCCCAGCCCGCGCCGGGATTGAGAATGGCAAAGTCGCCGATACCATGTTGCGCCAAGAGCTGTGAGATTCGAGCTTCGGCCTTGGGGTCGCGCGGCAATTCAGCAGGTGGTATCGCCATGTCGAACTGATGCGAATGATTCCTGATGACTGCCTGAGCAACCGAAATACTTTGCTCGATCACATGCCTTCCGTGGGCCAGCACTTTACGCGAGTACCACAGACTTGCGGGAGACTCCCACGGCTGGGCCAAGCCAAACACAACGCGTGCCCCAGAAAGTCGCGCCAGCAGGGCTGAGCGGATTGCACCCTGCAAGTCAATGGCAACGTCGTAGTGCGCATCACGCACGTCGTTCCACACCGTGGCTACGTGCTGGAGAGTCGCCAACGAAAACAGAGCGTTCCTCCACCCTTTCAAGTTCACGGTGTGAAGCTCATCGACCAGCGGGCGTTGCGCAGAACGCGGGCCGCGGCGCGCGGATGATGGCGCACACAACAATTCCGCCCATCGTTCCTCGACCAGCCAGCCGATGTGCGCCTGAGGGAATGCCAGGCGCAGAGCCGCAACCGCCGGTAGTGTGTGGATCAGGTCGCCCATAGCGCTCAGGCGTACGATGAGGATGCGGTCGAGTCTCTCAAAAGGCGTGGTTGAAGGCTGATTGGCAGCGAAATGGCTCGCGGTTAAATTCGAAGGCGGGGAGCTCACGGCCGCCTCGACGCCAGCCGGGAGCGCAAAATCTTGCTGGTGGAGTGATCCTTGGCGTCGCCCACGATGGCTACGCGCCCGCCATATTCGGCCACTGCATCGCGCTCCGGAACAGAATCTTCGCTGTAGTCGGTGCCCTTGGCCTGAATATCGGGACGAATCTCGCGAAT
>JASIKQ010000477.1 GCA_030049565.1 Candidatus Sulfotelmatobacter sp. | reverse complement strand
CGCGGGATTGCTAAAGTTAGTGATCTCTCCTTTTACTGACAAGGTTGACGAAGCCGCTTTTAACACAGCCGATTCCAGCAAGAAGGTGGACGGGCTGGCTGTGAACTGGAGGCGGGCGCTGTGCGGTACCGGAGCATACTTCCCGTATGCGAGTTGGCCGCTAGCATAACTCACTGTACCCTTGTACTCCGTGACGCCGGGAGTGAAGCCGATATCCGCACGTAGATCGTAGAGATTAGCCTCTACCAGCGTCTTCTTGTCGTCGTAGTAAATTTCTCCGTTCGAGAGAGTGCAATGCTGAATCGCTAAATCAAACATGCCGGTGTGACTCTGACTGGGCGGCGAGGCCGGAATGTTGCTCGTGCCCTGCGAGCCCACTCTGACAGACGCTACAGGATGCCGAATCAACAGCTCGCGCAAATGAAATTCCCGGTGCAGCAAAGCTCGGACTTCGATGCCGACCGTCAGCTCGTCAACCCGCAAGAGTGGTGGACCGCTCGCAGGTTCCGACCCGCGGATCACCATATTTTCGAGCCGCACTGTCAACGGCCACAAAGTCAGATCGAGCGACCCGATCTGCGTGTGCGCGCCCGTGGCCTGATCGGCATCCTCTTCTATTCGGCGCAATGCGTATTGACGAAAGGCGTTGCTTTTCAAAAACACATATCCACCCCCGATCGCCAATCCGAACAACAAAACCAGCGCTGCCACTGCCCAGCGAATTGTTTTCTTCCACTGCACAACTTCTCTCGTCCGACCCAAACGTCCGCTTAAAATGCCTGCCCTAAAGTGATGTAGTACTGCACTGAGCTAACTCCTGCTATGGGATTAAAATTCTTTCCGATATCAAAGCGCACCGGCCCAATGGGGGTTGAATAACGCAATCCGACGCCAACCGTGTTCGTATAGTTGCTGGCGAAATTATTGAGGTTGATCGCGCTGTAAACATTTCCGCCGTCATAGAAAACGACGCCACCAAGCGGCTTCATGATCTTCAGCGGAAATCGCACTTCAGAATTGAAAATAAACAACTGATTGCCGCCCACTGGAACATTAATGTTGACGCATGCAGCCTGCCCTTGCAGCACGCCTCCGCAAAAAGGCACGAGGCGCTGAGGGCCAGCTTCATCGATGGGAAATCCGCGCAGCGACGTCCCCCCGCCGGAAAAGAAAAGTTGGCTGGTCGGAATGAAGCTATTGGAAAAAGCTTTCGCCAATCCCAGGCGGAAACTGTCAGCAAATACAACGGAGTGGTACGGCTTGTAGAAAGCATACTGCCCGAAAAATTTTGCGAAGCTCGCACTCGAACCGAGCTTGGTGGGCGTAATGCCGGCGTTCAAAGTAACAAAGCGTCCATGGTGCGCGTCGAGAGGTTTATCGCGTGTGTCCTGGATATAAGTAGTGGAAACCGTGGAAAGATGCACGTTCAAGTCCTGCGGAAGCACGAGCGCAGGCACGAGCAAATGCGAAAGGTAAGTTTTGTTAAAGTCGTAGCGGATTTGCAGGCGCGTGTTTGTATTGCGGTTAAGGATGTGCTCCAACTGAAAAGAAGCGTCCCCGAGACTGGCAGCGAAGAGCGGATTCTCCGTGTTCCGCTCGATCGACAAACTGGTGAGTGAACTCCACTGTAAACCAAAAAAGTGCGGTTGCGCGTAGGCGGAAAGTGCGCGCTGATCGAGCTGAGAGCCCAACAAAGACGCACTGGCGGTTTCACCCAATCCACGCATGTTGCGCCGGGCGATTTCAATCGAACCTTGCGGGCTGGCGAATGTGGCCTGACTGGGCGCGACCTGATACTTCCCGAGTTGGACTGGCGGCAGCCCCGGAACAGCTACCGTGCCAGTTGGGACGTTGCCTCCGCGATGGGAGACTTCGAATCCGAAACCATAAATGATGTCCGTGCGTTTTGCCTCGTGGACTTTGACCAGCGTGTCTTCCTGGGTTTGATCGGTTATCGGTTTCCTCGGGCCAACGCTCGCCCAGTCAAAAATATTCAGGTCATAAAGGTGGCTTTCGGCGGCGAGCATCTTTGCGCGACTCATAGGAGACTCGACGGGAATCTTTGTGGAACTTCGAATCAACGACAACCGTGTGCGCCGCCCTCCGAGATACACCACATCAGCCACCCGAACCAGTTGATGCTCGTTCACTGCATAAACCACGTTCACGCGATGCGGATCGGTGGGATCGCGCTGGGCAGTCGCCCTCACTTCCACATTAAGATATCCGCGGTCGAGATAGTTGGCGAAAATGCGGTTGCGGTCGTCATTCAAACCGCGCGGCGAGAATGGCTTGCCTGCCTGTAGCTGAAAACCCGCCGGCGCGACGAGTACTTTGCCCACCAGATTCTTGTTTCCGGTGACTTCGACGTTATTTACTAGAGTCTGGGTACCTTCGGTGATGTGAAACTCGACGTCAACCTTGGGCGCGTGATCGATAGCTTGCGTGGTAACTTTGGCCTGTTCGTATCCCCTATCGTTATAGAACGCCTCCAGATTCTTCGAGCTCCGATCGAGCAGCGTTTGGCTTGCGTCACCGTGCCACAAGAGGTGTCCTTTCTTCACTACAACCTGAGCCATCAGATCGTGCTCAGCAATTTGGCTGTTTCCAACGAAAGAAATGCTCGCGACTTTGCGCTTCTTGCCCTTATCGATGGCATAGGCAAGGATGACTTTATCCGGCTGCTGGCGAAAATCGGCGGTAACCTTTGCGCCCAAGTAGCCCTTTTTTTGAAAATAGTCGATCAGGTTCTGCTGGCCTTCCTGAACCAGGTCGCGATCGATAGTTCCTTCGGAAT
>JASIKQ010000476.1 GCA_030049565.1 Candidatus Sulfotelmatobacter sp. | reverse complement strand
AACTCAAACAAATACGCAGCGACGGGCGGCTGGGGGTTCGCGCAATTTAAAGACGGCAAACCTGACGCCACGGCGCCGCTCAAAACATGCTTCCCTTGCCACGAGCCTGTCAAAGCTCGCGACTTCGTATTCACCCGCTACGCACCTTAAACGACATCGAAGGAAGGGGCGGACAAACGGCACCCACTCGTGATGAGGCCTGATTTCGACAGGTCCGTTACAACAATTGAGAGTTCCGCTTTTCGCGGAAATGCTGGGACGTGGTACGGTACAGTCTCATTCGTCATACCGGAGACACAGGTTTTTCCCATCTTGTTGCTGTGCGTGAGTTCCGCCTGGCAATCGAAAAAGGCGGATGAAAGGAACCCTTATGAAATACACAATCTTGTTGGTTGCAGCTGCAACCATGGCGGGCCTAGTCGGCCTAATTGCCCCTGCACCGGGACATGCGGATGGAGAGCCCGCCCCGTACGTTACGGAGATTCCGCAGGGGTACCGCGACTGGAAGTGGATTTCCTCAGCCCATGAGGCAGGCAACCTCAACAGTTTAGGCGCCGTCTTGGGCAACGACGTGGCGTTCAACGCCTTCCGGGAGGGGAAGCTTCCGTACCCGGACGGCACGATCATTGCCGCTTTGCATTACCGTAACATCCCGTCGGAGGAAAACAACAAAATCTTTGGCCGTGTCCAATCTTTCGTTCCCGGGCCTCCCACGAACATTCAGTTTATGATCAAGGACTCAACCAAGTACGCGGCAACTGGCGGCTGGGGATTCGGTCACTTCCAAGACGGCAAACCTGGAGACGCGGCGTTTATGAAAAGCTGCTTCCCCTGCCACGAGAAGACCAAAGCGACCGACCTTGTCTTTACTCATTACGCGCCTTGATCCTGAAAGCTACAGCAGAAACCAACGGGACGAGCCACACACAAACCAATCGAGTCGTGTGCCTGCAATGGTTGGCGTAAAATCCTGATAGTACTCATTGAGGGGTCCGCCGCATCGCGAAGCGAGACTTCGCACGCCAGTGCGCACCCCTTCCAGACGTGAAGGTCAAGTGCGCAAAGTCACGAGCAAGTGTGGTCCGGCTCACTGCTGCAGCAGCGCATTGAGAACTAGAGTTATGTGGCGCTCTTAATTACACGCCAAATCAGTCGCTGATTCGGGATTGGGCTCGAATCGAGGCCGTCTTGAGCAGGCATCTTTCGAGCACTTCCCTCTGCCAAAAGGAGGTCCTGCATGTTTGCCCGTGTTATCGAATACACCCTGAAGCCGGAAAAGAAGGACGAAGCAATCAAGATGGTTCATCATGAGCTACTGCCTTTTCTGAAAATGCAGCCGGGATTCCTGGAACTCATCCCCTTGGTTCCGGAGATCACGAACGAGAAGTTCATCAGTATCGCCCTGTGGACCGGGAAAACGGAGGCAGAGAGGTTCGCGAGAGAGGAGTTCCCGAAGGTGGAGCAAATGCTGAAGCCCTTCGTGACCACACCGCTTACGGTAAAAACCTACACAGTCGAGAGTTCGGTTTGCGAGTATCTGGTAGACACGCTGCTGACGGCCGCCTAACAAGATGCCGTGCAGTCCAGCCGGAGCGCAAGCTCCGGCTTTCTAGTCAGGGATCACATCCGAAGCGGCGATGGACTAGGGAGTTCTTCCATCCGCTGATGGAGCAGGCGTAGTTGGCGAAAAATCCGGATTACGCTCATAATCCCGCGCATGAGCAAAGAAATAGCGCAGGATTGCCGCCTTTGCGCCCAGGAAGACTACCTTCATTTTGACGTTTAAGTGCAGTATATGCGGCTCCCCAATCTGAAGTACCTGGGCCGAAACCAGACGGTCTGATCTTGATCAGATCGCATCTGAGTGAGTCCCGGGTCATCACGGGCGTCGACGCGACTGGACATGCACTATCAGCAACAAATCAGCGTCACCACAACGGGTTCCGGCGACATGCACGATCTCACCGAACAGGTCGCGGCGGTTGTCGCTTCCTCGGGAATCCAAACGGGAACGGTCAACATTTTCAACGTCGGTAGCACAGCGGCGGTCGGCACCATCGAGTTCGAGCCAGGACTACAGCATGACCTGCCCGCCATTTTGAACAAGATCATTCCGCCCAGCCGCAACTACGGTCATGAGCAGACGTGGCACGATGGCAACGGCCACTCGCACTTGCAGGCGACCCTACTCGGACCATCGCTCGCCGTTCCCATTTTCAGCGGCAAGCTCGTTCTAGGGACCTGGCAGCAAATCTTTCATCTCGAATGCGACGTGCGAGGACGCGAGCGCACCATCGTCGTGACCGTGATCGGCGACTAAAGATAGTCCATCCCGAACTAGAATAGAGTCTCTGCCATGGTCAAACGGGCACCACCCCGAAGACGTCCACGCAAGGCCAAGCCGGGAACGAAAGGCCTGGGCCCGGCCGAATGCCGGCTAGAGCAACCTACGGGCGCTGCCGCGGAGGTGGCGGAGGCAATCGCCAAAGCTGGCGGCTGCGTTGTTGGATCGTACAAGGAGCCGCTGGCCGGGCATCCGGTATTGCTGTCCGTGCTGCCAATCCATGCCGTCGAGCCCACCCCTTTCCAGCGGGATCTCTCCGATGCTCATCACAAACGGCTCGCTGACGTCATCAACAAAACCGGGCGTTTTCTCGATCCGATTATCGCTGTGGTCGCACCGAAGGGAGGCTTCTGGACTCCGAATGGCCGGCATCGCCTCGAAGCCATGCGCCGCCTTGGGGCGAAATCAATCACTGCGCTCGTCGTGGCTGACCGCGAGGTAGCTTGGCAGATCCTCGCACTGAATACGGAGAAGGCTCACAACCTCAAGGAACGCTCCTTGGAGGTCATACGCATCTACCGTGGTCTGGTGGACGAAGATGCCACGCGTCCCGAGTCGCAGTTCGCGTTCTACCTCGACGAACCCGCCCTGGTCACTCTCGGCGTCTGTTATGAACGCTTCCCGCGCTTCGGCGGTGGCGCTTACCATTCAATCCTCCGGCGACTGGAGACCTTTACCCATGAACCGCTCCGCGCCGCCATCAGGGATCACGAGAAACGCGCCACGATGGTGCTCGACCTTGAGGAGAAAGTTGCTGCAGCCGTGAAGAGGCTGAAAGAACGTGGTCTTGTCAGCCCCTACCTGCGCTCGTTCGTGGTAGCGCGCATCAACCCGTTGCGTTGGATTAAGGGCGAACCGCCTCCACTCGAAGAGGTTCTGAAGACGATGCGCGAGCGCGCTGCAAAATTCAACGTCGAGAAGATCAAGCCGCAGGACTTGGCCGGTGCGGCGGGTCCACCGGACGAAGAAACCTAGGAGAGCAGACCACGAATGACCATCTCATCCGGCAGAAAACATGCGGGGCCTCGACCTGCCAGTGACCAGCC
>JASIKQ010000049.1 GCA_030049565.1 Candidatus Sulfotelmatobacter sp. | reverse complement strand
GGAGCGGCGCTGCTCGTCGGCGAAGAGGCGAGCGTTTTCGACCGCGACGGAGACCTGGCCAGCAGCGGTGACCAGCACGTCGAGATCGCGCTGTTCGAAAACAAACTCGCGCCCGGTGCTCATGGCGCTCATGACGCCGGCGGGCTTGCCGCCAAGGAGAATGGGCGCGGCGCAGAGGCACTTGGCGGGACGCTCGGGCTTGTAAGTGATGCCTAATTTCGCCCGGGTTTTTTCGAGATCGGAGCGAATGAGCAGCGGCTCACCTGTGCGAATGACGTATTCGGTAAAGGCATTCTCCAGCTTGCGAGATCGCTTGGGGAGAATGCGATTGTCTTCGACTTCAAGTTCGAATCGGATTTCGTCGCCCTCCTGAAAGGCGATGTAGAAGTTGCTGGTGTTGAAAATCTGGCCCAGTTCGGTGTGAATGGTGCGCAGGACTTCATCCTGGTTGAGGTGGGAACTGATGGCCTGGCCGATTTCAGTGAGCAACTCGTATTCCTGGGTGCGGCGGTGGGCATCGTGAGTGATGAGGTAGTTTTCGAGGGTCAGTCCGAGTTGCAGGGCGAGGCCGACCATGAGCCGCGGCCCGGAAGCGCCAAAGGCTTTGCGCTGAGCGTGGGGAAACAGAATCACGCCAAACATGTGCTCGCGGGTTTGCAGGCTGACGGCGGTGAGGTTCTTGATTTCCGCTTCTGTGAGCACTTTTTTGAAATCGGCGAAGCTTGCGGTTGAGCCCAGAGGCAAGGGTTCGGCCATATGCTCGAGATCATGAACGGTAAACAAGCCGCCCTGACGGTACGCCATGTCGCACAGGTACTGGCCGGCGCCGGTCTGGCTGAGTACATCGAGAAACTCTGGAGAGAAACCGCGCTGCACTGAGGGCAAGAGGCTACGCCAGCGCTCAGAGATGTAAATCACTACGCGGCGGGCCGAGACCGCGCCACCCAAGCGATCGAGCGCTGCCTGCATGCTGGGCAGCAGATCGTCAGCGGTGAGCAGGCGGCGGGGATCGACGCCCAGCGTGGAAAGGGCGAGGGTGTTTTCCTGAACGGCATTGCGCTCGTTTTCAAACAAAACCATCACCATGGCGATGCCGAGCAGCATTTGCGGAATCGGGCCGACGACACGGCCGAGAGCGTCAAACATCTCAGCCCAGGGATGAGTCGACTGAATTGAACCCAGCAACACGGCCCAGAACGCCAGCGAGATCGCCAGCAGTTTGAAGGCGGCCGATCCGCGGCGGTAGGCGTGCACGTAGAAGGCCGCCGAGCAGTAGAGCAGAATGAGACTTAGGAAGATGATGCTCATGTTGAGCGGATGTTCGGGTGGGCGTCCGCCGGAAATGAGGCGCGCACGGAAGTCGTAACAGGCGGCGGCAGCTCCGGCGGCTGCGAGAGCCCAGTCATACCATTGCAGGCGGAAGGTGGCACGGGTGAGGCGGGTAGAGACGAAAATGCTCACGCCCATCGCGGCCGAGAACAGCGCACTGAAAAAAAAGGCTGCCCAGGCGGGTGGATGGTAGTAGCGGAAAGCGTCAAGCGCGTAGTGAAGGGTATAACATGCCCAGGCGATTTGCCAGGCACGAAAATAGGCCTGGCGACTTTGCTCGTGGAGATAGGTGAACAGCAGGCACAACAATAAGGCGACGACGCCGGGGATGATTACGATGCTGGTCGCGATGCTGTTCATGAAACCTGGCGAGTGTACCCTGGATGCGTACGGGAATTTAGGAAAAATCGATGCTTCATGGTTTCATAGCGACGGGCATGAACACAATAGGATTTAAGTACACTGACCGGGGTTAGGCCTACCCGGAATCCGGTAGGCAGCCTAGCCAATCATGAGCGGCGGTAGTGGGCTAATGTCTCAAGTACTTATGGAGTGGACAGCTTGACGGATATTTTTGACTGCTCCTACCATCAAAGGTCCACTTATGCCTAAGTCTTCTTCCATGTCCTCTGCTCCGCGGGTGCGTTTTGCGCCCTCACCGACGGGCTTTCTTCACGTAGGAAGCGCGCGCACGTTCATCTTCAACTGGCTGTATGCGCGCCATAACGGCGGTACGATGATTCTGCGGCTCGACGATACTGACGTCGACCGCAACACGCAGGCTGGTGTGGAATCGGCTTTTGACGGCTTGAAATGGCTGAACCTGGGATGGGACGAGGAATACAAACAGTCTGACCGAATCGAGCTCCATCGCAAGATGGCGGGGGCGATTTTTGAGAAGGGTCTGGCTTACCGCGACTTCACGCCGGCACATGCGGGCGATGGGGAGAAATCGGGGGCGCAGGGAACATGGTTGTTTAATTCCGGCGCGCGGGAGCTGTCGCGTGGGGAGAGCGACCGGCGGGCGGCGGCGGGTGAGCCGTTTGCCCTACGGTTTCGCGTGCCGCGGGGAACGGAGGCGCATTGGATACCAAGATCCTCAAACGTACATTGGGACGGCGATACCTGGGTGATTCGATTCGGTGACGCTGTGTATGGGTTGCAGGGCAAGTCCACAGACGATATCGAGGACTTCGCTCTGCTGCGTTCGGATGGCATGCCGACATATCATCTGGCGTCGTGCGCGGACGATGCTGATTTGAGAATCTCGCACGTCATTCGCGGGCAGGACCATCTGACGAATACGTTTAAGCATGTGCTGATCTTCGAGGCTGCGGGTTTTGCGCCGCCGCAGTTTGCGCATCTGCCACTGCTGGTTGCTCCGGATGGGACTAAGCTTTCGAAGCGGCGGCATGGGCCGGTGGAGAGCGTGACCACTTATCGCGACGCCGGATTCTTGCCGGAGGCATTCATCAATTTCTTGTGCCTGCTCGGGTGGTCGCCGAAAAATGATCGGGAAAACATGACGCTGCGGGAGTTGCAGGACGCGTTCTCGTTAGAGGGGATTAATAGGTCGAACGCCGTGGTGAATTTTAAGGAGCCGGCTGCGACTGCGGAGGAGATGTTTGATCCGAAAGCGGTTTGGTTGAATGCGGAGCAGATTCGTGGGTTGCCAGTGGAGGATTTGAGCCACCGTCTGCTGCCGATTGTGCGCGGGGCGGGATTCGAGGTTTCGGCGGAGAGGATGCTGCGAATTACTCGGCTGATTCGCGAGCGCATTAAGTTGCTGCGCGATGTGCTGACGGCGGCTGACTTCTTTTTTGTGGATCAGTTGCCCTCTTACAATGCGGCGGAGTTGATTCCGCAGAAGGGCGATGCCGGGATGGCGCTGAAAGTTCTGACCAAGGCGCGCGAGGTGCTGGGGGGCGTGGAGTTTAAGCATGACCCGCTGGATCATGCACTGCGGGCAGCTGCGCAGGAATTGGGCGTGAAGGCGGGGCAAATGTTTCAGCCGATTCGCGAGGCCGTTTGCGGGAGAAAGAACGCGCCGCCGCTGTTTGAGACGCTGGAGGTGCTGGGCCGGGAGACGGTGCTGCGGCGGGTTGAACAGGCGCTCCGAAAAACTCAATAAACTGCCAGCATGCCTTGTATGGCCCCGAACCGTTGCCATCGGGGCCGTCAACCTGTCCAGGGCAACCTTATTATCGAGGGCGACTTCCGTTGGGGTCAACATTCTTTGGTGATGCCCGCCGCCTGCAAAAGCAGGCCCCTCCGCTCCGGTCGGGATGACAGATTGGAGCAGTCGTCTGGAGCAGTGCCGCCTGTCTCTGCGCGCGAGATCCCTCGCCCCGCTGGTAAGAACGCGGGGACTTCGGGATGACGCCGTCAGCACTTTCGTGCGAATCAAGTTGACCTATCAACAGAGGACTTCTTGTCGAGAATTCGCCATCCCGTTGCGATAAGATCAAGAGTTCATGAATCCGTCTCAATCCTCATCGGAAGCCGGAGAAAAAGCTGCGGCTGCATCCCCGTCGCCTGCGCCGTCGAATTTTATTCGCGACATCGTTGTCGAAGACTTGAAGGCCGGTAAACATGGCGGCCGCGTGCAGACGCGTTTCCCGCCTGAGCCCAACGGATACCTCCACATTGGGCACGCCAAAGCAATCTGCATCGATTTCGGACTGGCCGACGAATTTGGCGGGCATACCAATCTGCGGTTTGACGATACCAATCCTGAGAAGGAAGAGACCGAGTACGTCGAATCGATCAAGGCGGATGTGAACTGGCTTGGCTTCCAGTGGGATGGTCTCTTCTACGCCTCGGATTATTTCGATCAGCTCTACGAGTGGGCGATCAAGCTGATTAAAGACGGCAAGGCTTACGTTGACGATTTGAGCGCCGAAGAAATTCGGCAGTATCGCGGAACTTTGAAAGAGCCGGGGAAAGAGAGCCCCTATCGCAATCGAACAGCCGAAGAAAATTTGAATTTGTTTGAGCGCATGCGCGCAGGCGAGTTTCCCGATGGATCGCGGGTGTTGCGCGCGAAGATTGATATGGCTTCGCCGAATCTGAACATGCGCGATCCGGTGATGTACCGCATTCTGCACGCCTCGCATCACCGCACCGGGGACAAGTGGTGCATTTATCCCATGTACGACTACGCGCACGGGCAGTCAGATTCGATTGAGCGGGTTACGCATTCGATTTGCACGCTGGAGTTTGAAGATCATCGGCCGCTTTACAACTGGTTCATTCAGCAGTTGGGAATTTTTCCTTCGCGGCAGATCGAGTTTGACCGGCTGAATCTGACTTATACGCTGCTCAGCAAACGCAAGCTGCTGCAATTAGTGCAGGAGGGACGGGTGAGCGGGTGGGACGATCCGCGCATGCCGACGCTGGTTGGGATTCGGCGGCGCGGGTATCCGCCGGAGGCGATCCGGAATTTTGTGGCGTCGATTGGAGTGTCGAAGACCAACGGCTCGATTGAGCTGGCCATGCTGGAACATTTTGTGCGCGAAGATTTGAATAAGCGCGCGTTGCGGGTGATGGCAGTGCTGCGGCCGCTAAAAGTGGTGATCGATAATTACCCAGAGAATCAGGTTGAAGAAATGGACGCGGTGAATAATCCCGAGGATGCGAGCGCGGGCACGCGCAAGGTGCCGTTTTCGCGGGTGCTTTATATCGAGCAGGATGATTTTCGGGAGGATCCGCCGAAGGGATATTTTCGCTTGT
>JASIKQ010000475.1 GCA_030049565.1 Candidatus Sulfotelmatobacter sp. | reverse complement strand
ACGCCAATGTTGAACGATGTGGGCTGGCAGTCGAAACCGGGCGAGAGCGATGAGCAGCGAACCTTGCGGGCGAGCGTCTTCAACTCGCTCGGCTACGATGGGCGCGATCCGCAAGTGCTGGCTGAGGCGCGCAAGATCGCCGATCAGACGCTCGACAATCCCACTTCGGTGGATCGAGAACTGGCCGCGGGAGCGCTTGGCGTGGCCGCTATTAATGGCGATGAGGCGTTTTATGATCGCCTGATGAATGCGGTCAAGAATGCGAAGTCGCAGGAAGAGTACTACATGTATCTCTTCACCCTGGGTCAGTTCGACAATCCCAAACTTCTCGAGCGGACGCTGGACTATGCCATCTCGCCCGAGGTTCGCTCGCAGGACACGTTGCAACTGATCGGCAGCGTTTTTGGTAATCCGGCCGGCCAGAAACAGGCGTGGGATTTCGTTCTGGCGCACTGGGATGCGGTGCAGAAGTTGGGCGGGCCGTTCGCCAGCGCTGCGGTGGTCCAGGCGAGCAGTGCTTTCTGCGACGACAACATGCGCGGCCAGCTCGAGAGCTTCTACGCCGCGCACAAAATTCCGGCGGCCGAACGCGCGTACCGGCAGTCGATCGAGCGCATCAATAATTGCGTCGATTTGAAGTCACAGCAGGAGCCCAAACTGGCCTCGTGGCTGGGAGAGCACGGATCGTCGGTGGGCGGGCAGTAAGCCTCAACAAATAAAGGCCGGGGGCCGGGCAGTGGTGTTGCAGAAATCCACTGCCCGGCTTTTCTTGCTTGCAGAAAGCGATCTTGTCAGCCCGACTGGTTCTCACTTATTGATCCCGCGTCCGAGGGAGTGGGCACCTGCGATCCCGCCATCCTGCGGTGCCCCACCCTGCTGTTGCATCTCTTTTTACACAAAATGCTGTTGTCCTTCGCAAAGCGGCTCCCAGCACGGCATTTCGGTCGTATCCACAAAATGATTTTATTTTTCTGTTGACAAATCGCCAAGACGGTCCGATCATGCCGAGCGTCGAGGTAACGCCAGACTTTTGGTGCGGCTCGGGGAAGTTCTAATCCGCACGGCCTGGTGCATCTTTCCCTAGCTCGGCCTTAACTTCCCGTCCAAGCGTACAGCCTTGCACCACAGCAGCTAGCTGTGCGGAAATCCGTGGTTTTGCTGCGGTCTCTCCTGCGTTGCGCAGCCAGAGGGACGGGCCCTTGCGCGTTAGACTCTCAAATTTTTCGGCATACGCGAGCCGTGTGTGAACGTCTCGTCGTGCGCGACCGCCGTCACCTCGCTAAGAGGCGAGAGGGGAGCAGCCGTCATTACTTCGCTAAGCACGAGTAGCGAACGAATCCACCGTCACTTCGCTGAGTGCGAATAGCGAGCAACCATCACCACTTCGCCAAGCGCGAAGGCAGACACGTCACGCTTCGGGGGTGACTAACAGAAAAGGAGACTCAAATGAGGTATAGAACTTTCGTTTCGCTATGGATTGGGGTCGCAGCCATGATGCTCGTGGCCGTTTGCGGCAACGCTCAGAACGCTAAAGCCTCGAAGCTAGCGCAGCTGCGCAGCCACACACAGGTGGCTAGCCCCGATGCAACACACACCTGCACCTACAGTTACACCGTTGGCAGCGGCAACACTTACATGAATTACTGCATAACCGTGAATGGCAACTTCGCCAATTTTGAAAGCCCTTCAGGCGTTGAAATGCTTGCCCAGCCGGCGGGCGACGCCTTTGAAGGCTACGGCATCTGTGACGTCGCGGACCAATTCGCATATTACGACTATGCGTACACGGACAGCGGCAACTGGGATGCGCCGACCTTGGTTACGCAAACCGCCTCGGAGGTCAAGATCGAGCGAACCACCAGCGATGGGCTTTGGACTTTGACCCAGACGATTACAAAAGAAGCGGGCCCGCCGCCATACGCCAAGATTACCATGGCGCTGAAGAACGGTTTAGGCATTACCAAGTCCGTGTACTTGGAGCGCTATGCCAACATGGAAAATGATAACGCTGGAGCCTCGCTGATTTTCCAGGAGAACTACGATGCAACCTTAGACAGCGCATGGGGCTACAACTCCTACAGCGATAGCACATCGGACGGTGGCGGCGTGTATGGTTTGATGCTGCAGAACATTGGGTCTCCGAGTCCGACTTCAGTGCCGTACGCTATTTTGGGTTACACGATTAGCACTACCACAGGCCCAGACCCTTGCTCTTTCAGCAACGCAGGGACGATAACTTATGCGAACGGCTCCGGGTTGATGTTTTATGTTTTCGAATTAAACAAAGAGCAGACTGTCACCGTGAATGCCAGGTACCAGTCGTTCTGAAGTTTCAGCCCACCATGCCCTGCCTTCCCGAGCAGCACGCTCAGGAAGGCAGGGCAAGTCAGGAAGATTGCTGTCGCCGGAGGCTCGCACTTTCTCTAGCTGGACGGCCCAAGTCGGAGTTAAGTGGGAAACTCGTGCCAAAAGCGGGACGCCTCACGAACCCGCCGTCCGGCTTTTCTCTTTTGAAACGAAAATGGTGGGAAAAATTCTGAAGTGGGGAACTGTCGCCGCACCGGGTGGCGCTCGGTTCTATTTCTGGGGCGACATTCACCGCTACGTCAAAATGAAACGGATGTGAAGCCGCGCAGGCGCTTCGGCCGCGGAGTGTGATCTAGGTCACAAACCTGCGTGACGCGTCATATCGCGCCGATATCAGCCGCAAAAATAGGATGTGCTCAGGCGCCCTCAAGAACCGCCTGTGAGCATGTCCAACCCAAAGAACAAAGCGGCGTGGTATCACAGCAATCAGTACGGTGCGCAGTCTGCCTGCCAATTCTGTAACGGTGTCGTCCGCCATGAGCATTGGTGTGCCCAGGTCGATGACTTGGTTAATTATGCGCACAAAATTGTTGTGGATCCAAAGCAACTGACGATTGGCGACGCACTGGCGCTACACTCTCTCGGCGTCCGTTGGACCTAGGCAAAACTCCACCACTATCGAACGCGCTCGGCTGATGAGACGCCTCGTTCACAACCGGGGGCGAGACGCATTCCATCTCTTCCTGTTTACGCGGTTATTGCGGTTGCCGCTTCACGCGGGAGAATCTGTTCAAGATCTGCCCACATAGATCCAAGAACTCTGGTGTATTTGGCGCTTGCTGACCGCTCCGCCCGCGACCATTAAAATGAAAATGAAAGTGAGTCGACTGAAAGTTATGCTGAAGCCTCTGTTTCGCAAAGCGCTTGTGCCATTCTTCTTTCTCCCCTTCAGTTTTGCAGCAGCGCAGACCATCTCCCTGCCGAAATCGCCTGCCTCCGAAGTAACGCGCTACACGTTGCCCAACGGCCTGCGCGTGGTGATCGTGCGCAACAATCTTGCGCCCGTGGTCACGGTCGAGGAAAACTACATGGCCGGCGGCGACGAAACCCCTCCCGGTTTTCCCGGCCTGGCGCACGCGCAGGAGCACATGGCCTTCCGCGGCTGTGCCGATTTGTCCGTCGATCAGATTGCCGCCATCTTCGCGCAACTCGGCGGCAATAACGATGCCGATACCCAGCAGAACATCACGCAATACTTCGAGACGATTCCCTCACAAGATCTGGATATCGCCCTGCACGCCGACGCGGATTGCATGCGCAATATC
>JASIKQ010000474.1 GCA_030049565.1 Candidatus Sulfotelmatobacter sp. | reverse complement strand
ATAAATGTGGATCAGCATTCCGACGCCGGTAACAAACAACAGCCAGATGCTGGAGAGCGGGTCAAGCAGGAATCCGGCATCGGCCTGGAACGCGGCTTGGGTTCCATCGTGAGTCGTGTAGGTCAGATGGCCGGTGTCGGTTCCGAGCCACGTGTAAAGAACGGTCTGATATGGTTTGTGGAGATTCTCCGGCGCCGATGACCACGCTGCATACTGCCAGACCGCGCCGCACGCCATGATGAAGGCAAGCACCACCACGCCCACGCACACGGCACTGACGGCGCTCTTTTGGAGCTTGCGCCCGAAGAAGAACATGACCGCCGCGCCGAAGGCGGGCAGGAGCGGGATCAGCCAGATGTGTTCGAGGAAAATCAGCTGCTAGCTCCTAGCTCCTAGCTTCTAGCTTCTAGCTAGAGCTTGACCCGACGGGTCTCGCTAGAAGCTAGGAGCTAGCAGCTAGAAGCTGCATTTCACCACTTCAACAAATTCACTTCGTCGATGTTGATCGTCTCCTTGTTGCGGAAGAAGGCGATCAGGATTCCCAGGCCGACCGCGGCTTCGGCGGCGGCGTCGGTGATTACAAAAATGGCGAAAATCTGGCCGTGCTGCCCTCCCCAAAGCCGGGAGAACGCCACCAGGTTGAGGTTCACGGCGTTCAGAATCAACTCAATCGACATCAGCACGATGACTACATTCCGGCGCGTGAGCACGCCGATGACACCGAGCAAGAACAATGCGGCGCCCAGCACCAGGTAGTGCAATGTCGTGATGTGGAGCATAACTTCCATGAATCAGCTACCGCCTCCTAGCTGCTAGCCAAAGCTGGGAGCGAGCAGCTAGCAACTGCATGTCAGATCTTCTTCTTCGCCATCACCACCGCGCCGATAATCGCCACCAGCAGCAGCAGCGAGGCGATCTCAAAGGCGAACATGTACTGCCCATACAAAAGACTCGCAACCTTCTGTGTATTGTCCGCTTCAGCCACCGAAAGCACGCGCTCGGGAAAGATGTTCTTGCCTTTCGTGTAAACCGCGACGAATAGACCTCCCAGCCCGGTGGCTGCAATGATCCCTACCCACCACTGACTATTAAACTGCTTCTCCTTCAGTGAGCGATCAATGTTCACCAGCATGATGACAAACAAAAACAGCACCATGATCCCCCCGGCATAAAGAACGATCTGCACGGCGGCGACGAACGGGGCATACAACATCAGATAAATTGCCGCTTGCGCCAGCAGCGTGACGATCAGCGCCAGCGCCGAGTGCACGGCATTCTTCTGCGTGATCACCAGAATGCCTCCGACCAACATCATGGCGGAAAGCAGGTAAAAGAAAAATGGTGTGGCTATGGGCGCCATAAGTTTTGTTGAAACAAGGCCACTCCGGCCGTCAGAATCAGCACTCCCAGCCCTACGGGCAGCAGCACCTTCCACCCGATCTTCATGAGCTGATCAAAGCGATAACGCGGGAATGTGCCACGATACCAGATATAGAGATACATGAAAGCCGCGACTTTCGCCGAAAACCAGAAAATATCCTGAACGCGGAAGCTTACGGCGGGAATAAATAAGACTAAGCCGATGAAAGCTAAGAAACCACCGAATCCTGCCAGACCGACCGTTTGAATGCGAAAATAAGGATGTTTCGGCATTCGGGCCACGTTGAAGAAACAGATCGCTGCCAGAGCAAGAAACGTCGCGCCGGGGAAATAAGAAAAGAAGGTATCCCACCTCGGCCCGCTCAACAGATTCGGAAATGGCCGCAACCATCCGCCCAGCCAGAGCGTGACCGCGATGGAAGACACGGCAATCATCGCCGAGTATTCTGCCAGGAAGAATAACGACCAGCGAAATCCGCTGTACTCGGTGTGAAAGCCGGCCGTCAGCTCGGATTCGGCCTCGGCCAGATCGAATGGTGCGCGATTGGTTTCGGCCACCATGGCGATGGCAAAAATTGCAAACGAGACCAATCCCAGCGGAAAAAATTTGAAGATGAACCACTCGCCCTGAGCCTTTTGCGCCTCCACGATGCCGATCATGCTCAACGTTCCAGTTCCCGTCGCGTTGAGGCTGGTCATCAGGATCGCCGACACGACCGCGAGTCCCATAGCGACTTCGTAAGAAACCATCTGTGCGCTGGAGCGCAATGCGCCGATCAGCGGATAGTGCGAATTTGACGCCCAGCCCGCCATCACGATGCCAAGCACGCTCAGAGATGACACTCCGAGCATGAACAGAATTCCGATATTCATATCAGTGATGGCGTGTTGCGGACCGAAAGGTACAACCACAAAAGTTGTGAACGCCGCCAGCACAACGATGAATGGTGCTGCCCAAAAGATCACGCTATCGGCTTCGGCGGGCATGATGTCTTCTTTGAGCAGCAGCTTGAGCGCATCGGCAAACGGCTGTAGCAAGCCGTGCGGGCCGACGCGCATGGGGCCGAGCCGCACCTGCATGTGGGCGAGAATCTTGCGCTCCAGCCAGTTCATGCAAATCACGGCGACCGATAATCCGACGAAAACCAGAAGGATGTAAACGAACACCCAGAACATGTTACCGGCAGCGCCGGGGGTCAGATTGCTGGTGAGATACGACTCGATGTACTGAACGAAGGCGTTCATCAGCGATCGACCTCGCCGAGAACGATATCGAGCGTGCCAATGACGGCAATCACGTCGGCCACAAGCTGGCCGCGGCACATGATGTCAAGGGCTTGCAGATTCACGAACGACGGCGGGCGCACGCGCACGCGGTAGGGCTGCGTAGAGCCATCGCTGACGATGAAATATCCGAGTTCGCCCTTGGGCGCTTCAATCGAGTGATACACCTCACCTACTGGCGGCTTCATCACCTTCGGCACCTTGGCCATGATCGGGCCTTCAGGAAGCGCGTCGACGGCCTGCTCGATAATGCGCACCGCCTGCCGCATCTCTTCCATACGCACCAGGTACCGGTCGTAGGTGTCGCCGTTCTGGCCGGTGGGAATTTCGAAATCGAAGTTCTTGTAATTGGCGTAGGGCTGGGCCTTGCGTAAATCCCACTTCACGCCGCTGGCGCGCAGCACTGGTCCGGTGACGCCAAGAGCAATGCAATCCTCAGCGGAAATCTTCCCGACGTTTTTCGTACGCTCCACCCAGATGCGGTTGGTAGTGAGCAGTTCTTCGTATTCGCTGATTTTGGGGCGGAAGAAATTGAGAAAGTTTTTCACCTCCTTTTCGAAACCGTTATAAGTTTCGTATTGCAATCCGCCGATGCGGAAAGAATGCGTAGTCAGGCGCGCGCCGCAGTACTTCTCGAAAATTTTTAGAATCTCTTCGCGGTCACGGAATGTATAGAAGAGCGGCGTGATGGCACCGATATCGAGCGCATGCGTGCCCAGCCAAAGCTGGTGGCTGGCGATGCGATTGAGCTCCGTCAGAATCACGCGCACGTGCTGGGCGCGCGGCGGAGCTTCGATACTTAGAAGTTTTTCAACCGCCTCACAGTAGCCCAGCCCGTTCGAGACGGCGGCCACGTAATCCATGCGGTCGACGTAGGGATTGAACATGGTGTAGGTACGGTTCTCGCCAATCTTCTCGACGCCACGATGCAAGTAGCCAATTACGCATTCGAGGCCCAGAACTTTTTCGCCATCAAGACGCAAAATCACGCGCAACACGCCATGCGTGGCGGGATGCTGCGGCCCCATATTGATGACGAGCTCGTTCGAGTCAAGAAAGGTCTTGTCGGGAGTTTCGAGGTCGAGAGGCGAGAGCGTGGTGCGATCGGTCATTGGTTAGTTGGAATCATTAAATCCATGTAGCCCGCATAACAAGGTGTAGCCAGGCTTCGAGTCTGTCAGCGAGGAACCTCTCGCAACGCTTGGTACCACCCTGCCTAACTGATTCGGCCGGGGAAAGTAGTCCCTTGCCGAATTATCCTTAGACAATAATTGCCCCAGTGACCCGACGCTACTTGGGAAGCGACTGAGCTCCTTGGGTGCCTCCCAGCTTATCTGCCTTACGTACATACAGCCGCGCGGAAGGTGGTTGCTGCGACCGTTAGTTTTTTTCGTACTCTGGGCCTGGACCGGGCTCAGGCCTATTGCGCAGGTGACCAGAATCAATAAGGCGGTGCACTCTTTAACGCGGCGCGATGCCTCGGAGGCTAGAGCCCATCGGAGTGGGACGCAGAAATCGCAGCGCTGGAAGCGCTGCACCACCCAAAAGCAAACCCCGATGCCGTCACCGAAGCTGAATGCCTTCCTCATTGCGCGCTTTCAATTCCCAGGTTGATCTGCACCCACTCGTTGTCCTGTTGCAGGATACTGTAGTCCTTGCGCAGGGGATGACCTTTCCAGCCGTCGGGCAGAAGAATGCGTTTCAA
>JASIKQ010000473.1 GCA_030049565.1 Candidatus Sulfotelmatobacter sp. | reverse complement strand
CTCTGCAGGCTTGTGGTTAAATCAACTCATGTTCGGGCGCAAGATTCGAGTCGAGTATGACGATCACGGACGCCGACTTCTCTGCCCAGTGAAATGGCTCGACAGCTTTTCCATGCGCAATTTCACCAACGCCAGCGTGTTTGACGATACCCTTCCGGTGTCGGACGGGCGAATGGAAATCGGCACGAACGTTCCTTTGGAGGAACTGCGCGCTGCCATGGAAGACTGGTTCCGCCGCAAGAGCTACCTGCCCAAGCACTCGAATTTGATACTGGAAGAGACCGCCGCAACGGAGCACACTGCGCAATCATAAGACGCTTCTTGGAGTCTGCTGCGCTGGCGGCTGGTCAATGATTCGGCACTCCAGCTGACGATCAGTACCGCATCAGGTGAAGCGCAGTCTTAGGATTGGGATTGGCTAGGGTTGTGAGCGTCGGCATTTGGACTGGCATTGCCCTTGCGGTCACCTATATCTGAAAATGAAGGGCTAAAGAATACCGCCGCCCATTGCTAATCAACCCCCGCTACTTCAACGCCCGCTACCTGTCGTAGTGCAACAGTGACATCACCTCGTAGTCTTTGAGTCTCTCCCGACCGTGCAGGAAGTCTAACTCCACAACGAAACCCATGCCTGCGATTTGTGCGCCGAGCAATTTCGCCAGCTTGGCCGTTGCCTCGGCCGTGCCGCCGGTGGCCAGCAAATCGTCGACAATCAACACCCGCTGGCCCTTTTCGATCGCATCCTTGTGCATCTCGAGCGAGTTGATGCCGTACTCCAGTTCGTAATCGAACTTTACGGTTTCTGCCGGAAGTTTCCCGACCTTGCGCACGGGCACGAATCCGGCATTCAAGCGATAAGCCAGCGCCGGCGCAAAGATGAACCCGCGCGCCTCCATGCCCAGGACCAGGTCGATCTTGCGGTCTACATAGTGCTCCGAAAGCCGATCGACCAGCGTGGCTAAGCCCACTTTGTTTTTCAGCAGAGTGGTGATGTCGTAAAACAGGATTCCCTTCTTAGGGAAGTCTGGCACTTCGCGGATCAACTGCTTCAGTTCGTCGGAATTCAGTCTTGAGGACAATCACCACGCTCCTTCAATGCGAAATGAGTTCATTCCGGAAGACGCCCGGGCCTCGGACTCTTCCACGTTATCCACGCGCGCGGCGCGCGGACCTTCTCGCAGACGCGTGCGCAACCCCGAAAGCTGGTCGCGCGTTCCCTGGGCGTGCACTTCGACGCTGCCATCCGCGTTGTTGCGCACCCAGCCCGCGATGCCGAGAATATGGGCCTCGCGCTCCACAAACCAGCGGAAGCCCACGCCCTGCACGCGCCCGTGGACTACATAACGGCGCGCTTCGACTGCTTTTTCAGTGGAAGTCATGTGGGAAGCAGTTGTCGATTGGTGATTGCTGCTTGAAAAATCGACCCAGTCTGGCTGTGTGTTCCATCAACAATCAGAAATCAACAATCAGCAATGGCTCTAAGCGCGCGACAAATACACGCCCTCGGCCGTATCCACCTTGATCTTCTCGCCTTCGTTGATGAACGGCGGCACCTGCACCACCAGCCCGGTTTCAGTCTTCGCCGGCTTGGTAACGCTGGAAGCCGTCGCTGTTTTTAGCCCCGGTTCGGTTTCCAGAACAGTGAGCTCCACCGTCTGCGGCAGCTCAACGCCCACAGCCTTGCCGTCGAAAAATTCGACCTTAATCTCAAGATTGGGGATCAGGTAATCGACGGCATCGCCGAGAATATCTTTCGTCAGGTGTGTCTGCTCGTAGTTCGAAGTGTCCATGAAGTAATAGCTGTCGCCGTCGGCGTATAGAAACTGCATTTCGACCTCGTCGACGTTGATCTTTTCGATGGGATCGGGCGAACGGAAGCGATGCTCGAACATGGCGCCGGTGCGCAGATTGCGCAGTTTGGCCTGAATAAAGGCCCGCAAGTTGCCGGGGGTGCGGTGCTCCACGCTGAACACCGAATGCAGGTCGTTGTTGTGCTTGATGATCATGCCCGGACGAAGCTGGGTCGCTGGAATCGACATTGCGAATGAATCTCCTTTGATTGCTGATGGCCGGCGGAAGCAGGCGAACGTCGGGTCCCGCCGCACACGAGGCTCAAACATAATATTCTACAGGACTTGGAGAAGTTGTGGGAAGTTGTACTAGTTGGGGTAGTGGGCTACTTTGCCAGCATTGCAATCAATTGCAAAATTCAAAGTAGCCCACTACCCTAGTTGGGGAAATCCCTTTCGTTAGGACGGTGGCACCCACCTAGCCCGCTCTATCAACAAACGCCGGCTACGACTGTCGCCGGACTTACTCTTCACCGCGCTGCCGGGGAAGTCTGTTTGGAGCAGGTAACCGTCGATCCAACCATGCGAACGTGCCGCGCACGATAAACACGTTCAACAATATGGAAATTAACGACGCGGCGATTACTGTACTGAAGACATTCTCGGCTACCATCCCCGCAGACCGGGCGACTTGCACAACCACGAATGACAGCTCCCCGATCTGCGTCAACCCCGAAGCGACTGCAATCGCGGTTCGGATCGGATAGCGGAAGACCCACACGACGATTGTCCAAATGAGGAATTTGCCAACCACGATAAGTAGTAGCATCACAGCCAGCAACGGCAGGCTGTTGAATATCACTTTGGGATCGATCAGAGTTCCAAGCGAAACGAAGAAGAGTGCTACAAATGCATCGCGAAGAGGAACAAGCTGGATATGCGCGTCGTGAAGATCCTCCGAACCGCTGATGGACAGTCCGGCAAGAAAAGCGCCCAGCGCAACTGAAAATCCAACCGCCTGCGCGAGTGCGGCAGTCCCCAGGCAAATTGCAATTGCAACCAACAGGAAAAGTTCCGGATTACACGTCAACTTTACTCGCCGGAGGAGCCGCGGGATCACCTTGATTGCAAGGAAGGCCAGCGGAACCAGAAGGAGCAAGGCCTTCCCAAGCGTCCAAGCTGCTTTCGCCAAGCCGCCCTCTCCGGAGCCGCCGAATACCGGGAGTACCACGGTCATGCAGATGACCGCGAGGTCTTCCACCAAAGTGATTGCGATCGTCACCCGCCCATAGGTCTCATTAAGTTTTCCCGAGTCGGCGAGTAGCCGCGCCAGCACCATGGTGCTGGCCACCGAGACTGCCGCACCGATCACGAGCCCTTGCGCAATGCTCCATCCCGCGAGCTTTCCCACCCCGATCGCGATGCCCAGCATGAGCAAGATCCCAATTGGCGCGCCGACGAGGGCAACCCATTTCACACGCATCAAATCCGAAATTGAGAACTCCACCCCGATCGAAAACATCAGCAAAACGACACCGACCTCGGCGAATACTTCGAAGCTGTGCAAATCAGAAATATGCGGGCCTGGAGTGAAAGGGCTGATCACGATCCCGCCAAGAACAAAACCCAGGATCAGCGGCAGACGGAAACGCCACACCACCAGCCCTCCAATTACAGCGGCAAGGAATATGTATGTAAGATCACGAAACAGAAGAGGGTTGGGTTCCATGCGGAACATATTACTCCCTTGAAGGCACGAGAATCTGGCGCCGACGCACGGTTCAGATACGAGCTTGTCGGGGCCTGTCCACCATCCCGAACTTGAGTTGTTCACCTCTCGGCCAGCTAAAATACCTAGGAGCGCATCCAAATGTAGCGCTAAAGGAAAGAGGTGCTTCATGCGTGAAGGCAAATATGAACATTCCGACCAGGGCGGCGGCGTAGCCACTGCAATCACATTTCTGTTGATCGGGTTGGGCGCGGGAACCCTGATCGGACTGCTCTGCGCGCCGAAGAGCGGAAAAAGCTTGAGAAAAGACCTACGCCGCCGTTACGAAGACGTCCGGGAAAACCTCGAGGATTGGGCGGATGACGTCAAGGACGCCGCACAAGGAGCTGTGGATCGCGGTTCTGAACTGGCGGATGAGGTCCGCGAACGGGTTTCGCCCTTGATTCGCGACATTCGCCGCTGAACCATCTCCATGGCGTCATCTCGACCAGAGTCGATAGCGAAGCTACAAGCACAGCCTTGACCGAGATCGGACTACCTATCCGAACAGCGCCACGAAGAAGCCTTTGATCTTGCCGACGACTCCGTGGCGCACCGGCTTGGGCTGAAGCTGGACCGGAGGAAGAGTTGTAGTAAGAAGCGCCGGCCGCGGAGATTGCAAGCGCAGAAGTTCCGCTTCATGGACTGGCGCAGGTTCCGTTGGCGGCGGATCACTTGCCCGGAACACGAATGGCGCCTCGACTTGCACGTGCACATCGTTCGGTTTGCTGGGAGGAAGTGGAGCGGTTTCCCGCAAACTGGCTGGCAGGGGTGCAGCATTTCCGGCAGAAGTTGCTTGTTCCGTACCGGGCGGTTGCGGCCC
>JASIKQ010000048.1 GCA_030049565.1 Candidatus Sulfotelmatobacter sp. | reverse complement strand
TCCACTGCCCAAGCCAATACTTCAAGACCTTTCCCAGCCGGGTCAAAGGCTGGTCAAAGCGCGGATCACGCTGCGCACGAATAAGCGGCACCAGGCGCCTGGCCACAATGTAGGCAAAAGATGAGATACCCAAAAGATGAATGAACAGGAAGAATACTCGTCCCTGGGCCAACCACGATGTCAGTTGCGCATTTGACTGGAAACCTACCACGGTTCCAAACCTTTCGCCCGGGTAATCATTAGGCGATCAATCGCGTCACGCCTTCCTCCTTAACCGGGGGCTCGGATGCTATTGCTGGTTTGACTGAAGCGAGCGGCCGAATAGGAATCGACGGCTGTACTGGCACCGGCACGGGCGCCGGTGCTGATGCAACCTTCGGCTTCGCGCTCACACGGTTCCGCTTCTTTTTCTCTTCTTTATTTCGTGGGGTATGGACCCCGGCGGCTTCCCGCAACTCCGTAAAACTTAACCTCAGATGCCCTTCCAGACGCCGCAGGTCCGGCACTGCGTGCACCTCTCCGCTGAACCCGAAATACGCGGTGCCGTTGTAGGTGAAGATGGCGCAATTCAGAGCCATCTCGCCGCCGACCGGGACATAGGGATAGCAGTGCAGCATCTTGTGGCCCAACAGGTAGAGCGGAATTTGCGGTCCCGGCACATTGGTGCACACCATGTTGAAAGGGGTGAACGGCAACCTGCTGATGATGTGCCCGGCCAGCCTCTGCGCCGGAGCCGGGACCATGCTGATCAAACCACCGGCCAAGCTCCACACTTCGGCGGTATGGGCGCGTTTGAGAAGTTCCGTGCTCTTTAGCACAGTGGCCAGGAGTTTTCGGGGATCGCGAACATCCAGCGGAATGGAGACCGTGGCCAACGAAATGCGGTTCCCCAATTCACCCGGCCCCTCAGTCCCGCGCAGATTGACCGGGACCATCATGCGAAGCATTCGCCCCTGCACACGCTCGCCATGCAGTTCGAGGTAGCGGCGGATTGTGGCGGTCACCAGCGCGAGAATGACGTCGTTCACACTGGTTCCGCAAATGTGCCGAATGGCTTTGATTTCAGCCAGCGGAATGTCAGCCCAGGCGAAATTCTGCGGTCCACGGTAGAGAACGTTGAATCGCAGCCGCTCTGTCGACAGAGAGAATTCGGGTAGTAAATGAGTGAGTTCGTCTTTGGAGACGCTTCCGCCGTTAGCGGCAGCGCGCTCTGCCATACTCGATAAGTCGGCTATGGCGTCGAGAATTCGTTTCACAAGTTCAGAATAGGAGTCGACGCAGCCGTTCGTGATCGCGGACAAGACCTCGGGAGTTGGTGGGACTTGTCGCTGCAGCTTTCGTCTCGGCAGACGTGGCACTACTGGGCTCGCGTCCATGATTTTATTCATGATGCCTACGCCGGCGATGCCATCGGCGAGGCAGTGGTGCAGCCGGAAGATGAACCCGCTGCGATCTCCTTTCAGCCCGTGCACCAGAGTCATGTCCCAGAGCGGGCGCTGCCGATCCATCACCTTGCTCAGAATCGTTCCCGCAAGGCTTTTCAACTCTGCGTCGGAACCATGCTTGAGCGTAACCTCGCGTATGTGGTTGTGGATGTCGAAGTTAGGGTCGTATTCCCAGCTAGGCAGGCCAATACCAAAGGGTGGGGGCACTACCCGCTTGAGGTAACGCGGAATAAGTGACAGCTTCGATTCGACAAACCTGACGCAAGCTTTGAAAGGGATTTTGCCTTCGAACACGCAGACGCAGGCCACGTTGAGCGGCATGCCCTCGCGTTCTAGGTTGAGGAAAACTGTGTCCCCCCAGGAAAGGCGGTCACCTTGGATTTGCTTCTGCATGGCTCACTCCTAATTCAGTGCCGAACTTATTGCCGACACATGGTTGCCAAACCATTGCGCGGATCAATTCACGAAAGAAAATCGCGAAGCCAGCCTCACTAGCTTGAGCACTTTGTAGACATCGACTCCAAGGCCGTGCAATCCGATCTTGATGCCTTTTCGGTCAGCGATGTCCACGAACTCATCCATCGCCCGAATTGCGCTGGAATCGATCCGGGGCACGGAGGAGAAATCCAGAACGACTTCGCCCTCGACGCCCTCAAGTTTCTCTCCGGCCTCTTGTAGCGCTCCGACCACGCGCGCCTCGTCAATCTTGAGCCACACTGCAATCATTGCCATACACACCACTATCCGCTACGCGGTTTTTTTCTGAACTGTGCTGGCCACTTTTGCCGGACCTCGCCCTTCATAAGCTTTCCAATACAGCTCGGCCAATTCGCTCATCAGTGGCATACGAGGGTTGGACCGCCAGGAGGGATCGTCGAAGGCAAGCTTGGTCAGCTCAGGCATTGCCCTTTCGAATTCTTCTTTCGAGATTCCCAGGTCGGCGATCGAACGCGGGAAACCCAATCTGTCGAGTAACTGCTCGGTCGCCGTCACCAGG
This sequence comes from Candidatus Sulfotelmatobacter sp., assembly GCA_030049565.1. Taxonomy (GTDB): domain Bacteria; phylum Acidobacteriota; class Terriglobia; order Terriglobales; family Acidobacteriaceae; genus Sulfotelmatobacter. The sequence goes on along the minus strand of JASIKQ010000048.1, from coordinate 495 downwards.
CTTTTCACTTTTTCCTCAATTGTGTGGCCACTCAGGCCCAGCAAATCTGCAATCGTCGCGTATTTCTTGTGCGCGAGATAGCCCTTCTGGTAGGGCGACGGCAAGAACTTGGTGGGCACGGCCGCGTTATACGTAATGACGTGCGGCAACATAAGCGCATTGGCCCGGCCGTGTGCCACGTGGAAGCGCGCCCCGAAAGCGTGCGCCAGCGCGTGATTCACACCCACTGATGCGTTGGAAAACGCCATCGCCGCAATGCAGGCCGCGTTGTGCATCATGCAGCGCGCCTCTTCATCGCTCGGATGCTCAAAAGCTATGGGCAAATACTTGAACGCCATCCGGATGGCTTGCATGGCGTTACAGTCCGTGTAGGCCGAAGCGTAACTGGAAACCGCCGCTTCCAGCGCATGGGTCAGGCAGTCGATTCCGGTATCGGCGGTAAGACCCTTCGGCATCGACATCACAAATTGCGGATCGACGATGGCCACATCCGGG
>JASIKQ010000472.1 GCA_030049565.1 Candidatus Sulfotelmatobacter sp. | reverse complement strand
ACCACGACTGAGGGTGCCCCATCCTTGCGTTCTTTGCAAGGGTGGGAACCTCGGAACTATGCGTCTTAGCCCTTTTTTTCTGGGTTGGGTCCCTGCTGCCCACCCTTTCGCACAAAACGCGAAAGGATGGGGCACCCTCCGTGTGAATAACGCAAACCAGAAAAAGGCCAGGAGGATGGGCCACCCGCCCAGCCGGTCTTGCGTTGTTGATCTAACAACAAAGAACCCCCACCCTTTCGCAAAGAGCGCGAAAGGATGGGCCACCCAACGGGCGACAACGTACAATTGATTACGGGCTGGTTTCCCAGACGTCTGTTGAGTAGTAATGATCGAGGTGTGTTTATGAAAGTGCTACGGCCTGCAATATTGGCGCTGCTGATGGCGGGAGCGTTCTTCTACTTCACGACCTGGCGTTCGAATGCGAAGTTGGCGGGAGTGAATCCGGTGAACTGGCTGAGCCATCCGGCGCAGGTGGAGATCACCGAAGCCGGGGGCGGCGAGGCGCTGGACAGCGAAGAGCAGAACAATATCAGCGTTTACCGCAGGAATATTCCTTCCGTGGTGAATGTTACATCGCGGGCCATGACCTTCGACTTTTTTTACGGGCTGGTGCCGCAGGAAGGACAAGGCTCGGGCTTCGTGATCGATAAGGATGGACATATTCTCACGAATTATCACGTGGTCGCCGACGCCCGGCAGGTGGAAGTTACGCTGCACAACCGCAAGAAGTATAAGGCGACGATTATCGGCACCGATCCGGCGCACGATTTGGCGGTGATTCAGATCAAGGCTAACGATCTTACTCCAGCCGTGCTGGGGGATTCGCGGAATTTGCAGGTGGGTCAGAAAGTGTATGCGATTGGCAATCCGTTTGGGTTGGCGGGGACGATGACGCGCGGAATTGTGAGTTCGATTCGCCCGGTGCGCGAGCCGAATGGGGCGACGATCGATGAGGCCATTCAGACCGACGCGGCGATTAATCCGGGAAATTCGGGCGGTCCGTTGATGAACTGGCATGGAGAAGTGATTGGGATCAATACCATGATTCTTTCCAGCGTGAATCAGAATGCGGGCATTGGGTTTGCCATCCCGATCAATACGGCGAAGGCGGTCCTAAACGATCTGGTTACGCTGGGGCGGGTTCGGAGGCCGGCACTGGGGGTGCGGACGATTCCTATCAGTCCCGAACTCGCCGATGAAATGGGCCTGCCCGCCGATTATGGATTGCTGATCATTCAGGTTACGCCCGGCGGCTCGGCGGATCAGGCAGGGCTGCGCGGCGGCGCGGAGCGAGCGTACCTGGGCAATACGCCAATCATGCTGGGCGGCGACCTGATCATCGCAATCGACGGGCAACAGGTTCAGGATGAGGATGACCTCTCGCAAGTGATGAACAATCATCGCGCCGGCGACACGGTGAAGGTGACGATCTACCGCAGCAAGAAAAAGATGGATGTGAATGTGTCGCTGGGTGAGGCACGGGAGCAGGTATAGAGGGCATTGCATCCATGAATTGGCTGGGGGCCGACCTTTTCCGGCGTTAGCGGAATGAACTGGAAATCAGGTTCGAGGATTGGCGGAGCCGGAACAGTTCCTTTATTTTTCGTTTTGACGCTATTGCTGCTCCCGGCAAACGATCACATGTGGTGCCAAGCCTCTGATAGTAGTGTGCATCCCCGCTAAGGCGCTCCACTCATGCCCTTTCGAGCTTGCATTTGCACGCCACAACCGTCATGATTGCCGACGGCATTATGCCGGCTACGCACTGGGGTAAAGCAATGAAGCGTGTCTTTAGAATTTGCAGCATGGGAATTTGCAGCATGACTGCGGTTATGGCCGTCGGGGTGTTATTTCCCGGAATTGCTCTGGTTCTAGGCGTGGCGGGTTGCTCCGCTTCCGCGCAAACAGGCAGCGAGTCAGTTTTAAACGGACACAGGATTATCTACCCGGCATCCAGCATTCCGCAGGCCGGCCGCCATCATACGAACTATTTTTTTGTGGATTCCGACTCACCGAAGAGTGGGCCGCCTTCGGGCGTTGAAACCCCGGGTTCGGTGGCCTGCGTTTATCAATTGGTCTCGGGACCGGCGGGCTGCCCGGTGGCCACCAGCACCACTGTGCCAACCGGTGGATGGGGCGCAGTTGCACTTGTGGACGCCGGGTACTATCCAACGGCGGCTTCCGATCTGGCGGCGTTCTCCAGCTATTACGGAATACCCGCTGCTGATTTCACGCAGGTGTGGCCCGGCACGAAGCAGCCTGAAGTAGTGTCGGGTTGGGAGGTCGAAGAAGCACTGGACATCGAATGGGCGCATGCCATGGCGCCGCAGGCCAAGCTCTATCTGGTGGTATCAAACCTGTGCAACAAGGGAACGTGCGCGACCGATCCGTTTTGGGACGCCGTGTCGCTGGCGGCCAAGCTGGTGGCCGAAGCTGGAGGCGGTGTGGTCAGCATGAGCTGGGGCGATCCAGAGTGGAGCACGGAGAGCAAGGAGGACCATCTTTTCACCAACAAGAAGGTCGTGTTTTTCGCGGCCGCCGGCGATTCCGGACTGGGCGTGAGCATTTATCCGGGCGCGTCGCCCAATGTTGTGTCGGTGGGAGGATCCTACTTCAACCGCAACGAGGACGGCGACTTTACGTATGAGCAGTATTACACCAACGACGGAGGCGGCGACATTAGTCCGTACGAGCCGCGGCCGGCGTATCAAGATGGAGTTGCCGATGTCGTGGGAACGCAACGCGGATATCCGGATGTGGTTTCCGATTTCTGCTGCGCTCCCATCTATCTTGAAGGCGGCTGGTATTCGGTGGGGGGAACAAGTTGGGCTTCTCCGACATTCGCCGGCATCGTGAACGCCGCCGGGCATAAGGCGAAAGGAAGCGTGGCCGAGCTCACCATGATGTATGACGTGCTGGCCGACCCGACAGAATACGCAACCGACTTCTACGACATCACACAGGGATCTTCAGAGTGCACGGTGGGTTTTGATCAATGCAGCGGCATCGGCTCAGCGCGTACTTACGCCGGTAAGTAGTTTTCACATGATCGCGGTTGCGCCCCTTGGACCCGCATTTATGTTGGAGGCGGGCTACTGCATTCTTTCGGCGGCTTCGATCAATGGCCGCAAGGCATCAACCGAAATTCCCAGCGTGCCGCCGGAGAAGCCGTCAATGTAGGCGGAGTTCACGCCAATGACATCTCCATTGGAGTTGAAGACCGGTCCGCCGCTGCCACCGTGGGCCGTGGTCGCGTCGTAGATGAGCCTGTCGCCGACCACGTCGCCCAGATGTCCGCAGGTGGTGGAGGGACGAATCAGCGACAGCGCTGCCAGTTCGCTGGCGGCGTTGATGTCATTGCGGCGGTAGGCTAAGCGCCGATAGATACCGCTCGGCGATTTGGCCACCATGCCGGCGACGCCCATGGGGTAGCCGATCACAGTGACGGCTTCACCCACCGCAGGCTTGGTTTTCGCTAAAGGCAGGGTTGGAACGCCGCGAACCACGGCTTTGTCTTCGGTTCGCAGCACGGCAAGATCGTCGGCCGAGGAGGCTGCGCCGGGGAATAGATTTAGCGGCGTGGGCGAACCGGGAAAGAATACAACCAGACTTTCGATCGTAGGCTTGGCGCCACGACGGATGAGATCCTCGGCTTCGGTGTCGCCATACCAGGGCTCGGCAACGTGGCGGTTGGTAGCCACGAGGCCAGCACCCACGAGAAATCCGGTGCCCGAGACGCGCGCGCGAATCTTTGCGGGTTGATTGGGGAAGCCCACCTGGTAGATGCCGGAAATGTATCCGATGGAATTGCGATAGTGGCTGAGGACGAGGGCGGGGCTGGCCTGCTGGCGCTGGAGTTGCTCGACCTCTCGCGTGAGCTGGGTTACCTGTTTCTGAAGCTGATCGGGCTGCTCCAGTGGCGTCGCTGTGGGCGAATAGTAGTGGAACATCGCCGCGGCGCCGATTACGATGATGAGTCCGAGCACGGCCTGCACGAGTTGTTGCCAGCTCTCGCAGACGTCGGGCGGATTGCCCGGTTTCTCCGGTTCGGACATAA
>JASIKQ010000471.1 GCA_030049565.1 Candidatus Sulfotelmatobacter sp. | reverse complement strand
ACTGGCCGAACGGCTGCTCGAAGCCTTACGGCCGGAGGTGGCGGTCGCCGCTCGTCATCGTCGCGGAGATCACCATGGCCATAACCATCGCCACGCGCTGCACACAGAGGGAAGGAGGATCCGATGAATTACTCCATGACCTGGGCGGACTTCTACCTGATCTGTTTCGCGGTTGGCTTCTGTTTCAGTTTTCTCTCGTTTGTATTCGGAGGCGCGCGCATCGGCCGCGCGCACATGCCGAGTTTGCACGGCCATGCAGCTGGACATTTGCCAATTGCGCCCGGCCACGCGGCAGCGGGAGCACGCGGAGCCATTCGAACCCAGCAAGCCAATGGCATTTCGCCCTTCAACTTTGCCAGCTTCACCGCGTTCCTGGCCTGGTTTGGGGGAGCCGGCTATCTGCTCACCCGTTACTCGGGCTTGTGGGTTGGCATCGGACTGCTGGTCTCTGTTAGCTGCGGGCTCGTGGGCGCAGGCCTCGTCTTCTTGTTCTTAAGTAAAGTGCTGATGTCGACTGAAGAAAGCATGGATCCAGCCGACTATGAAATGACTGGAGTGCTGGCACACGTTTCAAGCCCCATCCGTGAAGGCGGCACTGGCGAAATCATTTACACGCAAATGGGCACGCGCCGGGTGTGCGGCGCTCGTAGCGAAGATGGCGCCGCTATTGCCAAAGGAATTGAAGTCGTCGTCACGCGCTACGAAAAAGGAATCGCTTATGTACGGATGTGGAGTGAGCTGGCGGGCGAGTAGAGACTTGCAAAACCTCTCTACGACAGAGCGTTTCGTTGAGAAGAGTTCGTAACAGGAGGCGTTATGTTGGAGATGTCGAGAATGATGGAAATCTGGATTCTAGCCGGCCTGGGCGTGATGGTCATTTTGTTCCTCATGGGCACGATGGCCAGACTTTATCGCAAAGCAGGCCCTCATGAGGCGTTGATCGTCTACGGATTTCGCGGACGGCGTGTGATCAGCGGCCGCGGCACCGTGGTTTTCCCCATGGTCGAGAACTGCCACGATCTTTCTCTCGAGTTGATGTCCTTTGACGTCGCCCCGCAACAGGACCTTTACACCAAGCAGGGCGTCGCCGTTACCGTCGAAGCCGTGGCACAGATCAAAGTGAAATCGGATACGGAGTCAATTTTGACTGCGGCCGAGCAGTTCCTGACCAAGAGCGATCAGGAGCGCGAGGGCTTGATCCGTCTGGTCATGGAAGGCCACCTGCGCGGCATCATCGGACAGCTTACGGTGGAGGAAATCGTCAAGCAGCCGGAGATGGTCTCCGACCGCATGCGTTCCACCTGCGCCGACGACATGAACAAGATGGGCCTCGAGGTAATTTCGTTCACCATCAAGGAAGTGCGCGATAAGAACGAATACATCACCAACATGGGACGTCCTGACGTCGCCCGCATCAAGCGCGACGCCGACGTTGCCGCCGCCGAGGCCGACCGCGATACTGCGATCAAGCGCGCTCTCGCACAGCGCGAAGCCGCCATTGCCAAAGCACAAGCCGACCAGGAGCGCGTACTCGCCGAAACGTTATCGCTGGCCAAGCAAGCCGAGGCGCAGCGCGACCTGGAAGTGAAAAAAGCGCAGTTCCTGGAAGTCACCAAGCGGCAGCAGGCGCAAGCCGATAAGGCTTATGACATTCAAACCAACATCATGCAGCAGCAGGTAATGGCTGAGCAGGTGAAGGTGCAGCAAGTCGAAAAAGAACAGCAGGTCAAAGTCCAGGAAGCGGAAATCAACCGCCGCGAAAAAGAGCTGATCGCAACCGTGCTCAAGCAGGCCGAGATTGAGCGCCAGCGAATTGAGACGCTGGCGGCGGCCGAAAAACAGCGCCTGATCGCCGAAGCTGAGGGGCATGCGTCTTCGATACGCGCTCAGGGTGAGGCGGAAGCCGAAATCATTTTCAAGAAAGGGGAGTCGGAAGCCAAGGCCATGAACGTGAAAGCTGAGGCCTATCAGCAATACAACCAGGCCGCCGTGATCGACAAACTGTTCGCCAGCATGCCGGAGGTGGTGAAAGCCCTGGCCAGTCCGCTGGCGAACGTCGACAAAATCACCATCGTCTCCACCGGAAATGGTGATGCTTCCGGAATGAATAAGATCACCGGCGATATCGCCAAGATGGCGGCGCAGGTGCCGGCGCTGTTCGAGACTCTCTCGGGCATGCCGCTGGCGGAGTTGCTGGGCAAAGTGCGGCAGATCGGCGACAACACGCCCAAGCCGCCGGTAGTGGAGGCGGGGAAGTGATTCAACGCGCAGAGGGGAAACTTACTGGGGACAGCCGCTAAGCGGAGCGAGGCGGAAGGGATTGACATGGCAGACAAACCAAAATTCACCGGGTTAGGCATCTCGCTGGCTGCGGCCCTCGGAGCCATTGCGGGAATTCTGATTGGACATATTGCCATATGGCTAGCCATCGGAATAGCAGTAGGCATCGCCATCGGCGCCTCGTTCGGCCACAAACAAGTGCAATGTCCGGAGTGCTCCGCGATCCGTCGTGCACATGAAATGAGGAGGTAGGCATGACAACGAACAGAAGAATCGGGATCGTAATTGTGCTGGCCAGCGCACTGGCGGCAGCCTGTGGAATGATCAGTGGCTATTTGAGCCGTGAGATTGCAGTCGGAATCGCAGTGATCGGAATCATCATCGGGACAGCGGTTCTGCGAGGGAGTTTTTCCTGAACAGATGTAACAAAACGAAGTTGATTAGGCCGCGTATGAATGACGTGGCTACGACGTAGGAGGGAAAAAGGAGTTTACCATGGCATTAC
>JASIKQ010000470.1 GCA_030049565.1 Candidatus Sulfotelmatobacter sp. | reverse complement strand
CTTCTTGATGCCGGCAATTTCGTGGCAGGAGGCGCAGCCGTAGTCCGACACCAGCCGTTTTCCGTGCGCGATCTGTTCCGGCGTGGGAGCTTCCAGATGTACGTTGGTGAGCAGATCAGAGTCAGCCTTGGCTTGGAGAAATGCGGAGAGAGTCGCGATCTGCGCATCATCGAAGCGATAATGCGGCATGGCGGTGCCCAGATCGTATATCCGCGGATTACGCAGCCAGGCCTGTAGCCATTCCGGCTTTACCTTGTTGCCGATACGAGTCAACTCCGGGCCAATGTCGCCTCCGACCAGATTTCCGGCGGCGTTCTGCACGGCATGGCACGAGGCACAGAAGGACTCGCCGTAAAGACTGGCGCCGGCGGCGGGATCAGAAGATGGCTTCGCTGCAACGGTAAGCGTGTCACCCACCACCAGAGTGCTGTTTGCGATCAGGAAAGCCGACATATCGCGCGCATCAGCATCGCTCAGCTTGAAATTCGGCATGGTCGCAGTCGCAGCGTAGGCTTGCGGATCTTTCAGCCAGGCGTAAATCCATTCGCGTGTCGTCTTGTCGGCGATGTGCGAGAGCGAGGGTGGATCATCGGTGGCTTTCACGGTGGTGCCGTCCGGCAGCTTGATGGTGTGGCAGTTGACGCAGCCGTAGCGCGAAAGCAGGTAGCGTCCCTGGTTCAGCACCGGAGTACCAGGCAGCGGGCCCCGGTGGCACTCTCCGCACGAGGATTCAATGTACTTCGCCGGCAGAATCGGTTGCTCCCACGCGAGAGTGCTGTTGTGAGCTTCCTCCATCGTCGTCGCCGCACCTTGGCCGCGATGACAAACCACGCAGCCGAATTCGTCGAGTTTGTGGGGGATCACAGGATGTTTGCGGAAAGGCTGGGTGGCTACGTCCATCAGGCTGGCTTCCTTCGAGCCGACGTGGCAACTGGTACAGCGATCCACGACCCCCAGTGCGGGCAGCCAGATCTGCTGGATGCCGCCCTCGAAATGCCGCTGCAGCGTGTTGGCATCGCTACGATTGCGAATCATCCTCAAATATGCGTGCTGGTAGTGCCGCCACTCGCTAAAGTGATTCTTCGCCGGGGCGATGGCAAGCGAGCACAGAAAGATGACACTGACCACGCCAAAAGCGCGCACGCTGTCGCCGAACAATGATTGCCAAAGCGCTTTTAGTTTTTCTTTCATGAGCGCCGCATCCTTATCACTCTTATGAACCTTGCCACGGCCAGACCCAAGACCAGCCGGGCCCGCGGAAAAATGTGCCGACGGCCGTGAGCACCACGAGCTCGAATAAGAACCAGGTCATCACCCAGTACGAGAGAGGCCTCGCCGCCAGATAGCGGCGGAATCCGGAAGAGGATTGAGGCGAACCTTGCGACGCCAGAATCATCAGCGCGGCGATAATCAACGTCGGAACCAGCGCCACGATTACGTGAAAGGCAATGAGAAAAATGCAGAGTAAAGCCGTCACGAGGTAGAAAATGCGCAGCCGCTGGGCACGGTCTTTGAGGAACAGACCTTCCGCTTCGATGTTGACCTTGAAGTACGGAATCACGATCAGAGCCATCACCACCAGCCCCGGCACGAGCACGCCCGCAACCACCGGCGGAAAGTAATGCAGTATCTCCTGCAAGCCGAGGAAATACCAGGGCGCCTTCGCCGGATTGGGGGTGTGCGAAGGATCCGCCAGGCCTTCCAGCGGCGCATTGAACATCAGCGAAATCCACACGAGCGCTACCGCGAGCACTTCAATTGCGACCACAGCCCGGAACAGCACTTCCGGAAACGTTTGGATCTGATCTTCCGTCTCAGCCTTTACCTGGGCTGAGGTACGGCGAGTAATAAAGACGATCCGGCGGGGAGATTTTTTGGCGTTAGAGTCGACGCCCGCGATAAAGTCCTTCGAGTCAGCCATGCTATCGCGCCTCCTTCGCCATGCCCTGGGCGCCGGGTGCAGCCTGGGTGCCCCATGTCCCGCCGGTTTTGCCAGACGCGGAAGGTTCCGCAGCCTTCGCGCGCACGGTAGCGGGCTCAGTGGAGTGAGCGTAGAGCCCGCCATCCTTGCGAATCCGCCAGAAGTGAATGGCGACAAACAACATTGCTGTCAGCGGGAGGATCATGCAGTGCAGTACGTAAAATCGCAACAGCGCATTGGCATTCACGGCGTTTCCGCCCAGCAGCAGGAAGTGGATCTTGTTGCCGATCAGTGGTACTGCCGAGGCGATATTCGATCCCACTGTGATGGCCCAGAAAGCCAGTTGATCCCAGGGCAGAAGGTAGCCGGTGTAGCTGAGCAGCAGCGTCATGAGAAGAAGTACTACGCCGATGACCCAGTTAAACTCGCGCGGCGTGCGATAGGCTCCCCGATAGAACACCTTGAACATGTGAGCAAAGACCAGGAACACCATGCCGTGCGCCGACCAGCGATGCAGGTTGCGCAGAAACAATCCCGACGACACTACGAATTGCAGGTCTTTCGTATCGGCGTAGGCCTGAGGCACCGACGGGTGGTAATAAAACATCAAGGGTATCCCGGTTGCGACCAGAATCAAGAATGTGCCGAACGTGAGCGAGCCCAGATACCAGGTTGCACTGAAGCCCAACAAGCGCGTCCGCACCTTGGTCGAGAACAGGTGCAGAAAAACGTTCTGCTGAATCACGAGCGCGCGGTGCAGCGTGCTCGAACCAGTGCCACTGCGAAAAATCGAGCGCCACACTCGCGTTTGCCGCAAATCGTCGAAATACCGGTCCAGGGTTTTTGCCATGTCACACCTTCACGAAAGAATCCCGCGCCAGAGGCGGGACATCGGTCGAGCGATCCACCAGCAGATCACCGTCATCATTGAGCCAGATGCGCTTCCAGGGCAGTGGCTTGGGCGCAGGCCCCTCGATCTTATCGCCGGGTTTCTTGTCGTCTTCGGGATGAACCAGGAATTTGCTGCCGTGGCAGGGGCAGGCAATGATGCCCAATTCTGGTTTCCACGCTGTCAAGCAGCCCAGATGCGTGCACACCGCGCTCAGTGAGAAATAGCCTTCCTGCGAATGAATGATGTAAATCCCGTTGTTCACATCGAGCGTGACCGAGTCGAGAGGATAACGATCGGGCTTGCCTGCATTGACTACCGGCGATGGCTCGTAGAGAACGTTGGGTTCGAGATACTGATAAGCAAAGGCCGCTGTGCCCGCCGCAGCGATGCCCAGCGAGCCCAGTCCCAACTTTGCGAAGAACTGGCGGCGGTTCAGATCGACAGCAGCGTCCGCGCTTGTTTTGTTCTCTGCCATGGGGTGCCTCGCGCTACTTCTGCAATCCCGCCCCGATCGCTCCCACGGAAATCAATCCGGTGGGTTCCGCCGGAAGCAGGTTGTACGATTCCATTGTGATGGTGCCCACCGGGCATCGCATCGCGCACAACCCGCAGCGAATGCAGCGGGTTTCATCCTTGAGCATCGCTGACCCGGTGACCACATCCAACTCATCGGCCGCGACCTCCTCCAACTCGACGCCGAAGCATTCCTGGTTCTCCCGGATGTGTTGTACGGCTTCGGGCTCAAAGGCAATGCGGTCAAGCGAGACGAGTTCGAGACATTTCTCCGGGCATACATCGACACAGCCGCCGCAGAGAATGCACATGCTGCCATCCTCGGGCGTGCCCTCAAAGATAGTGTTCGTCCAGCAATGCAAGCAGCGCTGGGCTTCGGCCATGGCGCTGGCCGCGTCATAGCCAATTTCGACTTCGGTCACGCCGGTGCGGCGCTCCAGCGGAAGCATGGGTACCGGGAGACGGTTGATGTCGAGATACCCCAGGGGCATGGCGTGGCGCCTGAGCACTTCGACCTCGATAATCGGGTCGGGGTGCTTCCTGAGGCGGAGATACTCGTCGATGCCCACCGCAGCGCGTTTGCCGTCGCCAACGCTGTCGATGATAAGGCGCGGCCCGAAAACGCAGTCACCGCCAGCGAAAATTCCGGGAGCGGAGGTCATCAAGGTCTGGGGATTTACCGCGATCAGCCCGCGCGGCGAGAGTTCAACTTTATCTTCCGGCTTGAGGAAGTCGAGGCGCGGCGCCTGGCCGATGGCCATGATTACGGTGTCGCATGAAATCTGGGTTTCGCTGTTCTCGTAAAAAGCGGGATTGAAGCGGCGATTTTCGTCAAATACCCACTTGGTTTTCAGAGTCTCGAGCGCCGTAACCTTGCCCTCTTTGCCCAGAATGCGTTTCGGACCGAAACCGGGATGAATAATGATGCCCTCCTCTTCAGCCTCTTCGATCTCTTCCAGCGCGGCGGGCATTTCGTTGCGCCGCTCCAGGCAAACCAGATTCACCTCGCGCGCCCCCATGCGCAACGCAGAAAGCGAGATGTCCACCATCTCTTTTGTGGCCACAGCGGAGACATTCTCCGCGGAAGGCTCGACGTCCTGCACGCCGCT
>JASIKQ010000469.1 GCA_030049565.1 Candidatus Sulfotelmatobacter sp. | reverse complement strand
GCCGCTATTCGCGCCGGCCAATGGGGCCTGAAAACCGCGCTGATTGAAAAAGACAATGTCCTCGGCGGCACCTGCCTGCACGTGGGCTGCATTCCCACCAAGGCGTTATTGTTCAACGCCGAGCTTTGGGACCATCTGAAAGACGCGAAGGAATTCGGCATCGAGGGCGTCGACGCTCGCAAGCTGAACTGGGCCGCGATTCAGGAACGCAAATCAAAAATCGTCACCAAGCACGCCAAGGGCCTCGAATTTCTGATGAAGAAAAATAAGGTCGAGACGGTGAAGGGCTATGGCAAGTTGACTGGCGGGGCACAGAACGGCATGTTCACCGTCGAAGTGGTGAACGCCAACAAGGCAGGCCATCTCAAAGCCAAGAACGTAATTCTGGCGACCGGCTCCGAAGCGCGCCTGTTGCCCGGACTCGAGGCGAGCGACCGCGTCCTCACCAACATTGAGATTCTCAGCCTGAAAGAGATTCCAAAATCGCTGGTGATCGTGGGCGCGGGCGCAGTGGGAGTGGAGTTCGCTTCGATTTATCGCTCCTTCGATTGCGAAGTCACGATCATCGAAATGCTGCCGCGGCTGGTACCACTCGAGGACGAAGAAGTGTCGAAAGAACTGGCGCGAGCCTTCCGCAAGCGCAGCATTAATTTTCACACCGGCGCGAAGGTCGATAAGGTTGATAAGACGAAGGCCGGGGTCGCGGTCATGATTACGGTTGATGGCAAGCAGCAGAAAATCGAAGCTGAGAAGATTCTGATTGCCGTCGGCCGCAAGCCGCGCACGGCGAATATCCGCCTTGAGCGTACAAAGATCAAGCCCGAGCGCGAATTCATCAAAACCGATTCCTGGATGCAGACCGCCGAACCGGGCATCTATGCCGTGGGTGATATCGTGCTCGGCACGCCGCAACTAGCGCACGTTGGTGCAATGGAAGCGATCTGCGCCGTAGCGAAGATTGCCGGCAAACCGGGCAAGCCGATCAATCCCGAGCACATTCCAAGTTGTACTTACTGTCATCCGGAAATCGGCAGCGTCGGCCTGACTGAAGTAAAGGCCCGCGAAGCCGGATACAACGTGAAAATCGGGAAATTTCCGTTCACCGCAAATTCGCGCGCATCCATCGTCGGCCAGCACGAAGGTTTCATCAAAATCATCAGCGACGCCGACTACGGCGAAATTCTGGGCGTGCACATTATCGGCCCACAGGCGACGGAGTTGATTGCCGAAGCGGTCGCGGCCATGGAACTGGAAGCCACGGTCGAAGATTTGATGTGGACGATCCACGCGCATCCAACATTGTCAGAAGCCATGCTCGACGCGGCCAACAGCGTGTATGGGATTGCGATCAACGCATGAAACTTCATTGCCACGGATTCACGCGGATCGAAAGCTACATCTTCCACCACGGAGTGCACGGGGTGCCACAGAGGAATACACAGATCCTTCGCTGCGCTCAGGATGACAAGAATTTAACTTACCCGTGGAAATCAGCGTAAATCCGTGGCCAAGAATTTGATTTCCGTCGTCCAACTCGGCACCGTCGATTACGCTACTGGCCTGCGATTACAGCAGCAACTGGTGGCGCTGCGCAAAGAAGAGAAAATCGGCGACGTGCTTCTTCTCCTAGAACATAAGCCCGTCATCACGCTGGGCCGCAACGCCAAAGCCGCCAACGTGATCGCCTCGCCCGAACTGCTCGCGCAGCGCGGAGTTGAACTGTTCGAATGCGACCGTGGCGGCGATGTCACGTTCCATGGCCCCGGGCAGATTGTCGGCTACCCGATTTTTGATCTGCGCGGCTTCGCTGCTCCTGACGGCAAGCGCAAGACGCTGGGCGCGGTTGAGTTTGTACGGCGGCTGGAAGACATCCTCATGCGCACCTGCGCCGATTTCGGCATTCCAACGAAACGCGTTCCTGGCCTGACGGGCGTGTGGACAGATGCCCCCTCATTGTCATCCCGAGCGGAAGAGAACGATTCGAAGAATCGTTCTCTGGAGTCGAGGGAGCATGGATTCGCCGGTAGCACCGCAAATGTGGCATCACAAACTTCTTCGGCACCACCGGCAACCCCTAGGTCCCTCGACTACGCAGGACGATCCGTATCCGGATCGTCCGTCTCCGCTCGGGATGACAATGGAAGAGACGACGCAGTAAGAGTGAGTAAAACAACCGAAGCCAAGCTCGCCGCTATCGGCGTGCACATCTCGCGCTTCGTCACTTCGCATGGCTTCGCATTAAACGTGAACGCCGATCTCAGCTACTTCGACCTGATCATCCCGTGCGGCATCACGTCGAAGCCGGTGACTTCGATGCAGCGCGAACTCGGGAGCGAACTTGATCTCAATGCAGTCGCCGAATCGATCTCGCGTAATTTCGGAGTTGTGTTCGAGAGCCAGATACTCTGGGTGGACACGCTTGATGCGCTGCTGGGGAGAACAGTCGGCGTGCCAATGCAGGTACCGGAGAAACTTCGCCAACTTCATGGCGACGGCACGTATAGGGTGTAACCGGGAACTAGGGAATAAACACCACGCGTCGATCTTCGTTCCGGTTCCATTGCGCTTCAACGTCGGCAAGCGGAACTTTCTTGGTTTCTATTTTCAACTGACCTTGCGCCGCATATTGCAAAATCTGCGGCAGCGCCTCAAAAATGGCCATCTTCGGCACGCTTCCACCTCCGGCTCCGTAAATTTCAAGTCCCGAACTGCGCAAGGCCGCACCGGGCAGGGAAATCGCCGGGCCGGCCATGGAGCCAATTTCAATCAGCCGTAAAGCACGCGCTCGCCGGCTTCCAGCGTTCCCACTCCGTCCACTCCGCACACTACCGGAAGCTCGCGAAAGCTGGCATAGTGCGCTCCGCTGGCCATGCCTTTATCGATCTGCTTGAGCGAGGCGGCGCGAACCCTGATTAGCGCTTCGCCGTCGCGGGCGATTGGGTCTTCAAACTGGTCATAACTTGGAGCGGAACCGAATTTGTGCAATACGGCAGCGTGCATGGAAGGATCCCCCAGAACTGCAGGCTCGGATGATACCTCAATTATTATCTTGCCTGGGCCGTTGCCCTTGACGCGAGTTAACCCTCCCGCGATACCATCAATACATTGCGCCTTCCGCGCTGCATCCATGCCTAACAAGAAAACGAAATCTAAAGCAAACTCAAACGGCAACCGCCCGCGCAACGGGTCAAAATCCCCACTTCTCGCAAAGAACGCGAGAAATGGGGCACCCCGAGAGGGTCAGTCGAGTTCCGCTCGACCCGACGGCCGAGGGCGGCCGTCGCCACAAGGTCATTCTCTCCGCACCTACTCCATCCCCGACTACCGCCTCGAGCACCCCGACTTTACCGTCCGCCAATCCATAGAAAAAGACAGAGACGGCGC
>JASIKQ010000468.1 GCA_030049565.1 Candidatus Sulfotelmatobacter sp. | reverse complement strand
CGTTTTGGGCAGAGAGAAGAATTTCCGAACGATTGCTCTCGCGGTAGGCGCGCACTAAGCCCTGAAGAATTTGCCCTGTATTAAAAACCGAGGGGCGCGCGTCGCTTCCCTGCAAGCCTGCAGGAAATGCGCCGTCGGACATTTGCAGTGAGAGAAGCCAACGCGTAGCGCGTTCCGCGGTGACAATAGCGCGAGCGTCGTTTGTGGCTCGGGCAAGATCGTAGAGCGTGGGAATTATGTATCCCGTGACTTCGGGATACGATTCGGAATACCCAGTCAACAAGCTGTAATAGGCCGCGATGCCGCCATCGGGGCGCTGGGCGTTGCAAATCCAGTGAAGCAGGAGGTTCAATGCGTCTGCGGAGCGTATTTTAGTTTTCGTATATGAGAACAACTGCGGTTGCGCGAAGGTGATTCGCAGCTTGTGGGACACGACCTTCCGGATCAGGGGAAACACGCGCTGCGGGGCGCGCAGCAGACTCGTAGCTTCGATCACTCCTCGCGCGAGTTGAGCGGTAATTAAGTCATCACTATGTGAATTTGCAGTTCGCGGAGATGCTACCCCTAACTTCGTTCCACGGCTCTGTGGCTCTCCCTGTCCCGGTGCGGTTGCGAATTTCACGCTGTGGCCGCCTCGCGTACTTGAGCGAATTCTTCCGTCATTTGCGTGCCGCCAGCATCGAGAAAAACCTGCATCCAGTTTTCGAGCGTCAGCAACTGCCAAATCTGCATCGACCAATCCTCCGTACCCCTGCGTTGTTCATTGATGAACCGCCGTACTGCAGGTGAGCGGAAAAGGCCACGCTTACGAATGTTTGTGTCAGAAAGCAGGTCGTCGACCATTTCGCATAAATCATGGGCCAGCCAGTAATCGACCGGAGCGGCAAAACCGGCCTTCGGCTGGCACAAGACTTCAGCTGGCAGAAAATCCTGCATGGCGCGGCGGAAGATGTATTTCGTCGTAGGCAGAAAAAAACCTTTGAGCTTGAGATGGGGCGGGATTTGCCAGGCGGAAAATTCTGCGAGTTCGCGATCCAGAAATGGAACGCGCACTTCAACCGAAGACGCCATGCTCATCTTATCGTTGTAATTGAGGTTCAGGCTCACCATGAAAATCTTGGTGTCGAGGTAAAGCATTCGGTTGAGGAAGTCGGCATCGCCAACGGCGTGGAAAGCATCGCGGTGGCGCACGGCAGGATCAAACGCCCGAAGCTGATGCTCAATTTCTTCCGTATATAACTCGCATTTCTGTTCAGCGTCGAGGTACGTGCAATTACGAACGAAGCGGTCCTCGGGTGCGAGCGATGCGCTGCGAGCCATCTTCTTGGCCAGCCGCACGCTTCCTTTGAGCGCTGTGCCGCGAAAGCTCGGCAACGCATTCAAGCCGTTTTCACTAACAGCACGCAGCATAAACGGAATTTCTTGATAAGCCTGCGCCCAGCGATGGGCAACATGTTTCCGATAACCAGCAAATAGTTCGTCACCGCCCACGCCTGAGAGCAAGACGGTTGACTGCTTGCGCGCTTCGCGGCAGACAAGATATGCAGTGATGAGGGCGGGATCGGCGGTAGGCTCGTCCATGTGCCACGTGAGGCGAGGCAGTAAAGCGGCAACATCCGGCTCTACTACGATCTGTTGATTCTCGCAGCCCAGGCGCCGAGCCATGCGCGCCGGGATATTAGGGTCATCGAGCGCGTTCTCGCCGACGCGATACTTGCGCGGAAAAGTAATCGTGTAAGTGCGGACGGGTTGTTTCGCCGCCCGTGACATCATGGCGACGATGCTCGAAGAATCCAACCCTGCGCTGAGAAATGCTCCGATGGGAACATCGCTTACCATTTGAGCTTCCACCGAGCGGCGGAAGCGTTCGCGAAGCTCATCGGCAAGGTCGGCCTCAGATCGTGGATAGCGTGCATTCGAAGGCGGAAAGCGAAGATCCCAATATTGCCGGATGTCGAGTTCGCCGTCACGAAATGTGGCGCAATGTCCCGCGGGCAGTTTGAGAATTCCGCGGAACATCGTCTTCGGGTCGGGCACCCAGAGAAACGTTAAGTACTGATGCAGAGATTCGAGGTCGATCTCGCGCTCGATCTCGGGCACCTGCAGCAGAGCTTTGATTTCCGAAGCGAATGCCAGCTTACTGCCGCGCTGAACGTAATAAAAGGGCTTCACGCCGAAATGATCGCGAGCGAGAAAGAGCTCCGGCCGGGCTGAGCGCAGATCACAGATTGCGAAGGCAAACATCCCCTGAAGGCGGCGAACACAGTCTGGGCCCTCCTGCTCATATAGGTGAACAATTACTTCTGTATCGGTGTTGGAAGCGAAGTGGTGGCCTTTGCTTTGCAATTCGCGGCGAAGCTCGGCGAAGTTGTAGACTTCGCCGTTGTAGGTGATCCAGAGCGTACCGTCTTCGTTGCACATCGGCATGCGGCCGCCGGCGGAAAGATCGAGGATGGCCAGGCGGCGGCTGCCGAGGCCGATGTAAGAGCCGTCAGGAAATCTGCGCTCCCACAAGCCAGAGTCGTCCGGACCGCGATGCGCCTGCAGGCGAGTCATCGCGCTCAGAACCTCCCGATTGCCCCAGTTCAACAATCCGCTGATACCGCACATGATTGCGTC
>JASIKQ010000467.1 GCA_030049565.1 Candidatus Sulfotelmatobacter sp. | reverse complement strand
CGCAGACCGGCGAGATTGGGCTGATCAAGATTCTGAAGGAAGGAAGTGTGTCATCGGGGGTGCGGCGTGTGGAGGCGGTTACGGGCGAGGGGTCGCTACGGCATTTTCGAAAGGACCACGAATTAGAAGAGGTGGTGTCGGCGTTCGTGGCTCCCACTCTTGGCAAATCCGCCCTTGCGCAAAAAACGCGCAAGGATGGGGCACCCATTGCTGAGGAGATTTCGGCTTCTCCGGCTGAGGCCTTGAAGTTGGAACTCGAGAAGAAGGACTCCGAGATCAAGCGACTGACGCGGGAACTCGACCAGGCGCGGATGAAATCGGCGTCGTCGAGCACGGCAAACATCGGCGACAAAGTGAGAGAAGTAAAAGGAGTCAAGGTGCTGGCGCATCGGGTGGACAACCTGGAGCGGCCGCAGATGCGCACGCTCGTCGATCAGCTGCGCGACAAGATCGGTTCGGGCGTGGTGGTGCTGGGTTCGGCGAGCAACGGCAATGTAGCGCTGATCGTCGGAGTAACGAAAGATCTCACTGGCAGAGTTCCGGCCGGCAAGGTGATTGGACCGGTGGCGCAGAAAGTTGGCGGCAAGGGCGGAGGGCGCCCCGATCTGGCCGAAGCCGGCGGAAAAGATTCTGCCGCACTGGACGATGCGCTGGACGCGGCGTATACGATTGTAGAGTCGATGTTAAAGAATTAGTCTTTGTGGCAGCAGAGGGGCCATGGAAGACCGCATTGGCTTCATCGAGCACCGGGGAAAGCAGATTCTGCTGGTGGATCTTTCTCACTGCCCGCCTAGGGAAGTAGAGAAAATTGTGATGCTGGTTCCCTCTTATGTAACTCCCGAGCCTCGCGGATCAGTGCTGCTGCTGGCCGATTTTACCGGAGCCGAGTTTGATCGCATGGCGATCGAGCGCCTGAAGGAAGCCACAGTCTTTGACCGCCCGCATCTGAAACGGTCGGCGTGGGTGGGCATAGAAAAACTTTCCAAGATTTTCTTCGAACATATCAAGAACTTTTCCCGGCGCGAGCTGCCAACGTTCAAAACGAGAGAAGAAGCGATGGAGTGGCTAGTGCAGGAGTAGGCCGCGAGTAGCGAGGCGGGTGCTTCTCCGCTCTATCCTGGGGACATCCAGCTTTGCCCTTCCATAAGAATCATCACCTCGGTATTCATGCCGGCCTGGCGCAGGCGTTCGCGGAAGCCTTCGGGAGTGTCCCGGGTTCGCATTAACGGAGAGCGCGGAACAATGCCCAGATGAATGGGAATTACGATGCGCGGGCTGAGCAACCGAACGGCTTTGACGGCCTGCGACTCGCCCATGGTCATGGGAATTCGAAATGTGGTGACGGGAATCAAGGCAACATCAGGATGAAACTCTTGTCCGATTTTCGCCATGAAATCGGCGAGATACGTGTCTCCGGCAAAGTAAATCCGCCGGCCTTCGGCTTCGATGACGTAGCCGATGGTAAAGGTCACATGGCGGGCGGAAACGGCTGTGACGGAAATTCCGTCGAACGATTTTTGCTGCCACGGCTTCAGGCCGGTCACGTTGCGCCCGCCTTTGAGGCGCGTCATCCATGCCGTAATCGCGGGGGCGAAAATGGGCACGGACACCGGCAGCATCCGTAAAAATCTGCGATCGACGTGATCGAAATGGTTATGGGAAACGAGAACCAAGTCTACGCTGCTCAATTCTTCGCGTGATCGCGCTGGCGGGTGCGGGCGGGCATAAGCAGGATTGCCATGCAGGCCGAAGTATGGGTCGGTGAGGATCTGCTTGCCGGCAGCTTCGATCAGGACGGTGGTGATCTTCATGTTGGTCTCTTTCGCCGCGCGGGCAGAGCCTGCCCTGAGCCTGTCGGGGGAGTGCCCGCGCCACAGGGATCCCTCGCAAACCGCGCTCGGGATTTCGGCGCGCCGCTCCCGCTTCGCTCACGCCGCGCAAGCGCCTCAACTCCTCCACTTCAGCGTGACCGGGCCGGCCATCGGATGCTTCATCTCGCCGCCGGTGCGCTTGGCTTCCAAGTATGCCGCCTTCAATTGGAAATACCATTTTGCAGGACGGTCGGCGTCGTCGATCAGCATGAGATGGGGATTGTACTTCAAGCCCTCCGCCTGGAGTTCCATGGTGCGGCGGTCCTGCTCGACGAATTTTGCGAAAACAAATTTCAGCAACTCGGGCCCGAAGGGCAGCCAGCGGAAAATATTCCACGCGGCGACCACGTCGATGCGGCATTGATTGCGGGTGATCGGGGTCACCGTGGTTAAAGAAGAGAACCAATACTTGCCCGCGCGGATGATTTCACGGCGTAGATTGGGCAGGACGAAATCGATAGTGGTCGTGATGGCGTCGGCATCGGCATACAGGCGAAGAAGCTTATAGGGCGCGGAATTTGCGCTGGGTATGTGAGCGCTCATGCGAAAACCGTTAGGAATCGGCTCGAAATTCTTTTTCTTCTCGTGAATGCTGTGGCGACTGCGCCACCACCAGGCCTGGTGCACGAAGGGTCCGTGGGCAGGGTCCATCAGACCGATGATGCCGTGGTCTATGCTCACCGGCATGTCGGCAGTGAGGTAGGCGAACTTGTACTTCTCCGAAAATTTATCGACCTGTGGAGCAGCGTCCGAAGCCTCTTGTCTTGCGGCGAAGCCTGCACCGGGTGGACCGGGATCGGGTATGTAAACCCAAACGAAGCCATCCTGCTCCTCGCAGGCATAGCTGCCCGCGTAGATGCGATCGACTTTCAGATTTTGATCGGCGGTGAGCGAGGGAATGAGCTCGCATTGGCCGTTGTGAACGTCAAATTGCCAGCCGTGATAGGAGCATTCGAGATTTTCGCCATCGAAGCGGCCGCAATGCAGCGGCATGCCGCGATGCGGGCAGGCGTCGCGCAAAGCGAAGGGCTGCCCTTCGCGATCGCGACCGATGAGGAGGGGAATTTCCAGCAGCATTGCCCTGTGCAGTTGATTGCGATGCACGCGATCGGCGGGCAGGGCGCGATACCAGAAGCCTGTCAGCATGAGTGAATCAGGCGCCTGGCGTTGCGGCGATTCGAGTTCGGGCATGGGGCGAAATTGATGATTACTGATTTTTTGATTGCTGATTGAAAGCTTATGCTACCATTCGCGGAATTCGGTAGTGGGATCGTCACTCCGAACAGCGTTCTTTAGGCCGTGAGGAATCCGGGTTCTTCCCCGAGCAGGCAGATAGGCGCCGAGCAGAACCTTGATTCCTCGCTTCGCTCGGAATGAGAAATTTGTTTTGAGAATAATAGCGGTAACTGGGATTTTGCGTGCAGGAGGCCCGCATGGAATTCTTGGGCCATTTTCGCAGGCTGACGCCGGTACAGCGCAATACGTTCATCGCATGTTTTCTGGGCTGGTCGCTGGACGCTTTTGATTTCTTCATCCTGACCTTCTGCGTCAGCGCCATCGCGACCCAGTTTCAGGCCAAAGTGTCGGCCGTAGTCGCGGCGATCACCTGGACGCTGGCTATGCGGCCGGTGGGGGCTTTTCTGTTTGGGACGATGGCCGACCGCTTCGGCCGCAGGGTGACGCTGATGATCGACATCATCGCGTATTCAGTATTCGAGTTGGGCTCAGCTTTCGCACCTTCGTTGAAAACTCTCATCATTATGCGGGCACTCTTTGGCGTCGCCATGGGAGGCGAATGGGGCGTTGGCGCCGCACTGGCCTTCGAAACTCTGCCTGCCGAGGCGCGCGGATTCTTTTCCGGGCTGCTGCAGGAAGGCTACGCCGTGGGATATCTGATTGCGGCACTGACGTATAGCACGGTGTTCCGTTTTGTGGGTTGGCGCGGCATGTTTATCATTGGCGCCTTGCCCGCATTCCTGGTGATCTACATTCGCACCAAGGTTGATGAGTCGCCGGCATGGTTGCAGGGGCGCGTGTCGCGGAAGGCTGAGATCCACATAGGCAAAGATATCCTGACTTATACCGGAACATTTCTTTTTCTGGTGCTGCTGATGTTCAGTTTCAACTCCTTCAGCCACGGGACCCAGGATCTTTATCCGACATTCATCCAGAAGGACAACCACTACACCCCGCAGACGGTGGGGTTAATCGCGATCGTCGCCAACATCGGCGCGCTGGTAGGCGGAATTGTTTTCGGGACCTGGTCGGAAAAAATTGGGCGCCGGCGCGCGATTGTGATCGCCGCCTTGCTGACAATTCCAGTGATTCCGCTATGGGCTTTCTCGCACACCGTAGCCATGCTGGCGCTGGGCGGCTTCCTGATGCAATTTATGGTGCAGGGAGCATGGGGAGTGATCCCTGCACACTTGAATGAACTTTCGCCGCCGGGCGTGCGCGGAACGTTTCCCGGTCTCGCCTATCAACTTGGAAATTTTCTTTCTTCGTGGAACATTCGCATCCAGGCGAGAGCTGTTGAGCAGCGCTTCGGCGGTGTATTTGCGCCGGTCATGGCCTGGACGGTTTTGATCGTTGCGACTTTGTTAGCCGTGGTCACGGGCGTTGGCCACGAGCGCAGAGGCGCGGATTTGTCGACCACGGGATAATCTGCAGCAAGGAAGCGAGCCGAACGCGACCTTGGTCGCTTCGCTCTCTCAAGGCAGGCTCCTTGTGCGTGGGTTGCCCGGGATTCCTCGCTTCGCAAAAAGGGCTCCCTCAGAATGACAATTACAGTCCAAGATAGGCACGGCGGACCTCATCCATGCCGGCAACTTTATCGGACTCGCCTTCGATCGACACGCGGCCTTCTGCGAGCACATAAGTGTAGTCGCTGACGGCGAGGGCGAGGTGGACATTCTGCTCTACGAGGACGATGGTGATTCCCTGCTGCTTCAGCGTCTTCAAAATCAGGAATAACTGTTGCGCCAACACCGGCGCCAGGCCGAGCGAGAGCTCGTCTATCAGCAGGACGGTAGGCTCCTGCATCAAGCCACGGCCGAGTGCGACCATCTGTTGTTCACCGCCCGAAAGTGTGGATGCTTTCTGCTTATGCCTTTCCCGCAGACGGGGAAACGCCTGGTAGACACGGTCGAGATTTTCCTTCTGGCGGGAGCGCGCGCGGCGCGAGTAAGCGCCCATCTCCAGGTTCTCTGCCACCGACATATCAGGGAATAGTTGACGTCCCTCGGGAACCAGCGCCAGTCCACGCGCAGCTTTGGCGTGAGTGGAGAATTTGGTGACATCCTCTCCGTTGAGCATGACACGTCCCTTCCATGGACGCACGCCGCCCATGGTGGTCCGCAGCGCTGTGGTTTTGCCAGCGCCGTTGGCGCCGATAATCGTGGTCAGCCTCCCGGCGCGCGCTGTCAACGAAATGCCCCACAGGACCTGCACTTCGCCGTAGCCGGATTCGAGGTGCTGAAGTTCCAGGGCAGTGTCGGTCATGCCGTGCCTCGCAATTTATCCACGATATCCGGGAAGCCGAGGTAGGCCTCGACGACATCCGTGTTCCGTACTACCTCGGCAGGAGGCGCCTCGGCGATTTTATGACCCAGGTTGAGCACCACGATGCGGTCGGAAAGATTCATGATGGCTTGCATCACGTGCTCGATCATGAAGACGGAAATGCCGCCATCGCGAATTTTTCTTATGAGTTCGATCATTTGCGCGATCTCGGTGGGGTTCAGGCCGGCGAGCACCTCGTCGAGCAAAAGCAGTTTGGGCCGGGCTGCGAGTGCGCGCGCAACCTCCAGACGCTTCTTGCCTGCCAGGGTTAAAGCCCGGGCATTCGAATGCGCGCGACTGGCTAAGCCAACCCTTTCCAGCACCTCAAGCGCGGTGGCTCGCGCGGCGCGCACCGATTGGTATTCCCTCCCGAAACATGCGCCGACGGTGACGTTTTCCAGCACCGTCATTCCGTTCAGCGGACGCACAATTTGATGTGTCCGGGCGAGCCCGACGTGAACGATCTGATCCGGCGACCAGCCGGTGACGTCCTGGCCGCAAAAAGTGATGGTGCCCGAGTCAGCTTTGTAGACTCCATTGACGAGATTGAACAGCGTAGTCTTGCCCGCGCCATTCGGCCCAATGAGGCCGAGAATCTCGCCCTGCTGCAAGCTGAAGGTCACGTCGGCCACGGCTTGCAGTCCGCCGAAGCGTTTGCTGATGCCGCACACCTCCAGCAGAGCGCTCATTCAATTACCTCGCTAGAGCGCGGGATGAGGCGATAGAGCCAGCCGATCAGCCCTCCCGGCGCAAGCCGCACTACCAACAACAGCAGCGCGCCCGCGATCACCAGATGAAACTCGGAAAACCTGGGAGAAGTCAGCAGGTATGACCGAAGCCGTTCATACAAGCCCGCACCCAATGCCGCCCCTGCCACGGTTCCCTGGCCACCGAGCATGAGCATGACGATGCCCTCGAGTGAAAGCATGAACTCAAAGGCGATCGAAGGATCGATCATGCCATTCTTGAAGAACATCAGCGCGCCCGCGACCGCAGGCAGAAACGCCGACACGCTGTAGATAATTGCCTTATAGACAGTAGCATTCACACCTAGAACGACTGCCGCATCTTCATCTTCGCGGATGGCGAACAGCCCAAGACCAAACTTGGAGGACTTAATCCCGAGGCTCAAGAGCAGCGATAGAGCCATGATGGCAACAATGAGGAAATAGATCGTCCAGAGAGTGTGTTTTGGGCCGCCGAGCGGCGCGTACGATTCGAACGAGACATACATT
>JASIKQ010000466.1 GCA_030049565.1 Candidatus Sulfotelmatobacter sp. | reverse complement strand
AAGGGCATCGGGAGTTCCCGGGCGCAGGCCCGCCCAGTCTTCCAGAATCTTCGCGTTTCGGAGTTCCGGAACTATCGCGACGGCCGCGCGGTGAAGGCGCTGAATTGTATTCACGTCCGTACGCTTGTCGAATCCAGCTTCTTCGACGGTGGTGCCGACCACGATTCTGCCGTCGCTGCGTGGGATCAGATAGACTTCCGGTGAACGAATGACGTGCTTTAGCAGTTGGCGCCGCGGCGAGAGCAGGCACAGCATTTGTCCTTTCACCGGACGCGTGGGGAAGGCGTGGGGCGCGATTTGGCCGGACCATGCGCCGGCACAGTTAACAACTTTTGGCGCGAGAAAAGTCGTTTTGTTCGTAGTTACCTCGCCGACCTGCTTGCCCAACTGATTCACAGTTGTCACGGCCTCGCCCGAAGAGACATCGACCCCGCGGTGTTTGGCCGCGTGCAGGGCGGCACTCGAAAGCGCGCGCGGATCGACGCAGCGTTCTTTCAGATAAAAAGCGAGACGATTATTAGTAGCCAGCGCAGGTTCGAGTTCGGCCAGCGGCGCGGGAAGCAGAGTCCTTGTAGGAAGTCCCGGCGGCTCATGAATATGCTCAGCCGGAGGAAAGACGATCGCGCCCTGGTCGCGGAGGTCGCAAGGTATCCCGGATTCAACTTGCAGCTCATGCACAAATTCGGGATACATGCGCGCGCCGGCTATGGCCAGCGGCTGCAACGCGGGGAGGGTTTCGCCGGAGCAATCGACTAGCATCCCGCCGGCGGCATGAGAAGCTTCGCGTCCCGGCTCGCCGCGCTCAACCACTAAAACCTTTGCGCCCCTTTTGCGCAACTCGATCGCAAGCGACAGCCCGATGATGCCGCCGCCGATGACAATGACATCCCAACTCTTCACCTTCGCATTGTAAAAGAAGGCGTGGATCGGGGCGCGCATTGACCTTCGCTGGCTTTATGCTAAACAATGAATAGTGGCCGTAGGCGAGGCCCGTGAATTCGGGAGGAACGATGGCAGAAGAGGGCGAGCAGACGCACGTCGAAACATTCGAACAGCAGTCCACCACGGGCAAGTGGATACTGACTATTCTAGCAATTCTCTTTGTTGCCGCGGCGGTCTACGGCTACGTCACCACGCAGCAGAAGGTCGACAGATTAAGCCAAGACTTGAACGATAGTCAGGCGAAGGTGGGCGAACTGCAAAAGCGCATGCAGTCCGCCGAGGCGCAGGAGGAAACGCTGGGCAAAGCGCTGGGAATGACCAAGAAAGAACTGGCGCAGCGCGCCGCCGAATTGCAGGCGCAAGAGAAAGTGGCTGAGTCCCGGCTGCAGGAGGAACAGGAACAGCAGAAAGCGCAGATTGGCCAGGTCAGCGGCGAAGTGGCCGGTGTGAAGACTGATGTGGGCGGCGTTAAGACCGACGTAGCCTCAACCAGGGCCGATCTGGAAGCCACTAAGCAGAAGCTGCAAAGCACCATTGGCGATCTCGGCGTCCAGAGTGGATTGATCGCCACCACTCGCAGCGACCTCGAAGTGCTTAAGCATAAAGGCGATCGCAACTATTACGAGTTCACGTTGCTCAAGGGAGCGAAGCCACAGCCCGTGGCGACGGTGAGCCTGCAATTGAAAAGCGCTGACCCGAAGCACGGCAAATTTTCCATGAACGTAACTTCTGATGACCGGACGATTCAGAAAAAAGATCGAAATATTGCCGAGCCGATTCAGTTTTATTCCGGGCGTGAGCACCTGCTGTTTGAGCTGGTCGTATGGACGGTGGATAAAAAGAAAGTCACGGGATATCTAAGCACGCCCAAGAGCGCCCCGGTTCCGGTGACGGCGAATTGACAACTGGTCTGGCATGAATAGGATTGGTCCAGAAAAAGGCGGTACGGTTTTTCCGCGCCAGAATCTGAGGCTAACTACGTATAAGCTTCCGCGCAGGCACTCCGCCTGATTCCCATCGGCCACTGTTCCGTCTTGTAAATCCGATACTGCACAACTGTAATCTCCGTTTTAGGGCAAATCCGCATCAAACTGGCCCTATGCGGATTCTGGTAAAACCGGCGCTGCTGGCCTTGTTTTGCTGGCTTGCCCTGTGTGGCCCATGGGGGCTGGGACAAACCCGGCAAGCCGGAGCATCTTGGCACGCGACGAATGCTTCGCATCGGCGAGGTGCCGAACCCACACTGACTTTGGACGACGGCCTGGCAATAATCGCCGCCGCACTTGACTCCAGAAAACTGCGGCATTCTGGCGACTGTTCTCATCTGGTTCATGCCATCTACGAACGGGCTGGTTTCCCTTACATCTACGCGAGTTCGAAGGATCTCTACGACGGCGTCGAGGGCTTTCAACGCGTGTTTAATCCGCAGACAGGAGATTTGATCGTTTGGCGCGGGCATGTCGGAATCGTAGTCGGGCCCTCCCAGCACAGCTTCTTCAGCTTCAAGAGCAGCGGCCCGGGAACCTCCGATTACTCGACTCGCTACTGGATTCGCCGCGGACGAGCGCGATTCTATCGCTATGTCAAGAACGACCCCTGCCCGGGATGTGTGTTGCGCGCCCGGCGCGGGGAGGGAAGCTAGAGTGCGGAGCAGAGCGGCCTAAGATAGCTATTCATAAATCGCCAGAGCACTCGCCCGGTCGTTGAGTGCGAATTCCGTTCGCCCGTCAGCATTTATGAGTGTGATCGCGATCTTACGACAGTCTGGCGTCGGAATCGCGCCGCCACTCTCCACATCCTTTGGCAGTACGGACTTAACCGCGGGGATTGTTCAGTCGAATCTCTTCCGAGCGAATAAAATCGGCAAGCTTGGGCCGTGCCACA
The DNA here is from genome assembly GCA_030049565.1 of Candidatus Sulfotelmatobacter sp. Taxonomy (GTDB): domain Bacteria; phylum Acidobacteriota; class Terriglobia; order Terriglobales; family Acidobacteriaceae; genus Sulfotelmatobacter. The sequence goes on along the minus strand of JASIKQ010000466.1, from coordinate 2,910 downwards.
ATGAAGCGCCGGGCCTCGCGTTTCAGAAGGCCCATGCGGGTGAACTTGCAGAGTTGTGTCGTGACCGTTTCCCGGCTCGTTCCGATCAGGTTGGCTAAGTCTTCATGCGTCAGGCAGACGTCGATCAAGGTGCCACGAGGAAGTTCCTGTCCGTACTTCTCGCTCAACTGCAGGAGCACTCTCGCCAATCGGTGGTAAGACCAGGTGTGGCTGAATCCTGCTATTCCTCTTTCCACTGTGGCTAATCGCTTCGAAAGCAACCGAATAAAGTTCAGAGCGACGGAAGGGACTGCAGACAAAAGCTCCACAAAGGAATCGTGGGAAATAATCGTGACCAGAGAATCCCCAGCCGCAATGGCCGTGAAAGCTCGCTTCTCCTCCGAAAGGAAAAGTTCGCCGAAGACCTCATCGGGCTTGAGGATGTGCAGAATGGTTTCCCGTCCCTGATGCGAGAGGGCAATCAGCCTCACCATCCCCTTTTTTAGGATGTAAAGGGCATGGGCCGGCTCGCCTTCCTGAAATATCCTGGCCCCACGGGGAAACCACTTCTCAGTGCAGAGGCTGGCGATCTTTCGCACATCCTGCTGCGAGACGCCTTGAAACAGGTCGAGGGCGGTGAGGAAATGTGGCCGCACCTTTTTGGCAACGACGGGTAGTGGCACCGCACCGAGGATGCTAGCACTCGGCTGCCTGGAAGTTCAACGTCGGGCCATGAGCGTGAATCTAGACCTCAGGAAACGTCCCGCCCTAGCAATACCTCCACTCTCTGCGTTGGACCTGAACCAGGGCCAGTTGAGGCGCCGTTTGTCGCTTACCAGGGGAAGGAGCACTAAGCCGAGGAGGCACAAAGCGTCGCACAAGTAGGCAATGGGGAAGACATCGTGAGGTGAACCGAGGTGGGCGGAAGCAGGAGGCGGATCGGCGGCATAGAGGCCGCCTCCGAAGACAAGGGGCGCGGCCCAGCCGACCCATTCCGGGTCCAGGGAGAAAAGGATCGAGCAATAAAGGACGCAGATCAGCGCGAACACCAGCAACTCCTTGACGGTGCAGAGCGGCTCTTTCGCAGGATCTCCCATCCCGAACTCTCCGCCTGCACTTTAGTTTAAGTTCACCGTGCCTTCCGTGAGAGCTTTCACAAATCCAACGGAATATAAGGAAATATCTGTCAAAGGATAGTTTGCCGGCTCGGCTAAAGCTCGTGTCGATTGACCTATTTTTCCTGCCGATTTGTGAAAGGTTTCACAGATATTGTTAGAGGTTTCACCCACAATCCCACAGGCCTTGCAGCGAAAGGAGAACAACCACATGGCGGAATTAGCGGACAGTGGTATCTGCAAAGAGTGGTGGGCGAACCCAGCTGTAGTGGGGCTAATGGGTTTCGGGTTGACGACCATGGCGACAGGTCTGCATAACGTCGGCTACTGGAGCGCCGGCCCGACCCTGGCACTGGCAATCACCTTCGGGGGCACGGCGCAATTCATTGCCGGCATCGTGGACCTTCGAAAAGGAAGTATCTTCGGCGGCTCCGCCTTCATGTCCTACGGCGCCTTCTGGTGGTCGCTATTCGTGCTGCTATATGTGCAGCCAAAGACGGGCATCCCGGCGGGACATCCCGAGGAACTCGGATTCTTCCTCATGTGGACTCTGTTCACATTAGCCTTTTGCGTCGCGGTCCATGGCGTTGGGAAATTCCTAGCGGTCCTATTCTGGCTGCTGTTGTTGGCGTTTATCCTGCTTGACTTCGTGGTCGTCGGGAAATGTTCGCCAGCGGTGGCGGGCTGGGAGATCTTTATCACGGGACTGGTTGCCTGGTATATCGCGATGGCGACGCTGGCGAATACAGTTTACAAAAGGAACGTTCTACCGCTTTTCTAAAGTCGCAGAGGCGCGAGCGAAAAACCACATCGATTTTCCACGCACGGCCAGAATTCTGATTTACGAACACCTGTTCTTATGGCCTACGTGATTGCCGAGCCTTGCATTGGAACGAAAGACACGGCCTGCGTGGATGCATGCCCCGTCGACTGTATCCATCCAAAAAAGAACGAGGAAGATTTTGCCGCCGAGGATCAACTCTACATCGACCCCGTCGCGTGTATCGATTGCGGGGCTTGCGTGCCGATTTGTCCGGTTTCCGCGATATTTCCTATCAATGATCTACCGGAGAAGTGGAAACACTACGCTGAAATCAACGCGAAAGGCTACATCCGATATCTAATGAATAAGTATGACGATTAGATCGTTCTGGCCGCTTAGGGGGTGTACCGCAGGTTTCGTGCGTCAGTGCAGGTGCTCCTCTTAGCGATTTTACTTGCTCAGCACAATCGGCACCGGCTGATCGTAAGGTTGAACGATCACGCTGACCGATTTCCGCTGATTGAACTGATCGAGCGGAACAGGGAAGCTAACCATCACAGTTCGCTTCACTTCCTGTCCGGGCTGCAGTTTGTCTTCAGGGACGAGCGGCGGAAGCGCGCCCGCCTTCAGGGCGGGGAAGGCCTGAAAATAGCGATCGAAGTCGATGGCGGAAACGGCCTCGCCGGTGGAGTCTCCGCTGCTGGTCACAAGCTTGCCGTGGATGTCGTGCACCCACAAGGATTTCTTACCCGAGTTGCGGAGCGTGAAGGTGAGGGCAACCAAAACCGCGTTCTGATCCGGAAGATCGACAGCGGTTACGTTATCGAGCGATCCGCCGCCCTGGGGTGTGGCGCGCTCGAAGAACGCTACGACGGCGAAGACGACAAGGACTCCCGCAATCGCGATCAACACGATTTTCGCCGGTGGCAGGTTGCGCTTAGCGGTGCCGAACTCGTCGCCGATGCGAATGGTCGGGCCGGATTGGGGAGTGCCTGAGAAAGAAGGAGTGGGAGGTGCAGGTTCTGGCTTTGGATCAGGCATAAGGTCGCTCGT
>JASIKQ010000465.1 GCA_030049565.1 Candidatus Sulfotelmatobacter sp. | reverse complement strand
CCCGTATGCTTCAAGTACGACGACTTAAATGCTTGCTTGGCGCGATGCAACAGTACCCGCAAATACTCGCGGTCGACCCCGAAGTTGCGGCACACCTCGTCTTTGTCCCGCTCCTCGATGAAAACTTCCCGCAGCAATCGCCGGTCGCGCTCGGGAAGTTTGTCCAGGATTTCTCGAACTTTTTTCTCCGTTTCTTTGGCAACCAGCGCGCTGAGCAGGTCCAAATCCAGCGCGGGAAAATTCTCGTCTTCCTCGGAATCCAGAGAGGTGGTCCGCATGTTCGACCGATAATGCTCGAGCAGAACGTTGTTGCAGATCGAGTTCACATATGAACCCAGGCGCTCGGGTTGAAGAATCTTGCCATCGCGCAGCGCCACAAAGAAGCGGGAAAAGGTTTCCTGGCGTATATCCTCAATGGCTTCCGGCGACTTCAGCCGGGCGCTCAGTTTGATCTTGATGAGCGCCGTGAAGTAGGCGGAAAAATGCTCCTGCGTGCGGAAATCCCCGGCCCGCAGGCGGCCTAGATAGGAATCATCAAAAGAGTGGAAATGCAAGCCCGCGCCCCGCCCATTTTTCGGTGGCACAAAGTGTAGCACCGCCAGCGCCTCGGCAGTACCATTTTCCGGAGGCTGCAAGAAGGCGGCACGCTTCAGGACGGAGTGGCCGCTCCGACGGCAACCCGCAAGCGGAATGGGCCGGGCCTTTTGCATCGCCACCACAAACCTTCTCGATCCCGATTCGCTCGACCGCCAATTCCGGCAAATCAGGCGAAAGAAAGCGCTCTTACAACCGCTATCTAAGAATGCCGGAGCCGCTTCCCCCACGACTCCGGCACCTTTATGAAACCTGCTGGTCTGTGGCTGGCAGGCTTCTTGAATCGTGACCCATCACGCCACAGCGTGATGTCCACCGTTCATAGGAATAGTGCAGAAAACCTCGGAATCGTTACAGAGAATTCATGCTGAAAGGCGGGTGAAGCTTTCCTGCTGAACCTTTAGCCCGTTAGTTTGCGTGGGCTCGGGTGTTCTCCTTATGAAGCCCCGTTCCCCATTCCACCTGGGCTACCAATTGCGGGAGAAATTTCGCGAGATGGGCCGTTTAACTCTTCCCCAAGTCCCTGATTCCTCGTAGGCGTCACCATGCAACGCGGTATGTCACCCCCAGCATTCATCTGATTGACGGTCGCTTGGTAAGGTGTTGTGATTGCAGTAAGGTCACTTCCCGCCACTTGCCTAAGTATGGCTTTGGTCATGGCTTTTCGCATCCTTATTGTCGACGACAGCCCTCCTATGCGAAATCTCTTGCGAAATTGTCTGGAATCGGTGCCGGGGTGCAAGGTGTGCGGCGAGGCGGTAAATGGTAAAGAGGCGGTTGAAAAGGCAGCGGAGATGCAGCCCAATTTAATCGTTATTGATCTCTCCATGCCGGTCATGAATGGCTTGCAGGCGGCAAAAGTTCTGAACAAGCTGATGCCGGCGGTCCCCATGGTGATGTACACCTCGTTTGTTACCCAAAATCTTGAGCAGGAAGCGCTGGCCGCTGGAGTGTGTCAGGTAATCGCCAAAGAATCGATGGCAACTCTTATTGGCGCGGTGCGTTCGTTCGCGGCAAAGAATGCTGCGTGACTGCGGGAACTTCTTCGCGAAGAAGGTTCAAGCCGGCTAGCGCGTCAGCAATTGCCTGCCGTTCCTCGGAACTACCATTGGGTTTGGATTCAAGCTGCGCAAGGCGCGCCTCAACGGCAGCCTGAGCGGAGGCTATCAGCCGGGGCAGGTTCGAGCGATTAGTTTCGAGGATGGCCGTCTCGTAGAAACGTTGCCAGCCGTATGAACGATTCATGTTAGAAGGAAGCCGATTACAGTCCCGGCGCCAGGGAGGATGCCCCCAATGGCGCCGGGTCCGGTTCTGATTTGTGCCCTTGAATTAAACTAACACCCCCCGCAAAAACTCGCGTGCGCCAATGAGCGCCAAAGGTTGGCCGGAAATAAAGGTCATACCTTTCGGCGTCATACCCCCATTTGGCACTCCCACAGATTCGAAGCGGCCCCTCTTGGGTTATAGGGGTTGCGGCTTACGTCTCTCGATAGGAGGTTCCGGCCAACGGAGGACACTGGCGGAAGTCCTATTCTGGGAGCGGCGTGCGTATTCGTACAACGCTAGCTGCAACTCGAAAATGGCGGCGGCTAGTTCTGGATTCGATGCGGAGGCGGTACGCGTACAGAGTTCGCGGATTCGATCCTCGAGGCGGCGTGCTGGCAGCATGAGCACGAGTTTCTCACCACCACTGCCTTTGTTCGATACAGTACATTCCGTAGTCGCAAGATTGGCTAAGGCGGCCTGAATTCAGGCTAGCCCTCAACCAAAAGTGGGTTGGCTGTTATGGCGCCCGTCCTTGGACTAGAATTAGCCGGTCCGAGAAAACAAGACTATACCTATATGCAAGCGACTAAGTCTGCGGCTTCGGGGGCGTGTCATGCCAAGCACATCAAAAAAGAAAGCCCAGAAAGAGAGAAAGCAAAAATCCGATAAACCCGCGGCAGTAAAGAACCTTGAAGCTAAGACCGCG
>JASIKQ010000464.1 GCA_030049565.1 Candidatus Sulfotelmatobacter sp. | reverse complement strand
ACCGGATGTGCGCGCGCTCGGCTTCTTCGAGCGTCGGCAGCGAAGCGTCCTGTACTAACGGACCGTTTGGCGAAGCAGGCTTGGAATTCCGCAAGGAGGCAGGAAGGTGCTCCGGCAGAATGAGCGAGCCCTCACAGAATACCAGGGCCGCTTCGACCACGTGCAGGAGTTCGCGCACATTGCCGGGCCAGTTGTGCCGTCGCAGGAGTTGCAGGGCCGCTTCGCTGATCTGTTTATTGGAGCCGAAGCGCTCGTTGAGTACGGTCACGAAGTGTTTTGCCAGCAGGTCCACGTCAGCCCCCCGTGTGCGCAGGGGTGGCACCTCCACCGCGATCGTGCTCAAGCGGTAAAACAGGTCCTCGCGGAAAAGGCCTTGCCGCACCATGGAGGGCACATCGCGATTGGTCGCAGTCAGAATCCGGACATCCACTCGAATTTCCCGGGTGCCACCGAGATGCCGGAACGTGGAGGTATCGAGGACGCGGAGCAGCTTGGTCTGTGTCGCGGGGCTCACCTCCCCAATTTCGTCGAGGAAGATCGTCCCGCCATTGGCGACTTCGAACAATCCCGGCTTGGCACGGTCCGCCCCCGTGAATGCACCACGCTCGTGGCCGAACAGTTCGCTCTGGAGCAGGCTTTCCTGCAATGCAGCGCACTCGACCACCACGAACGGCCGCGACCGGCGGCAACTGCGCGCGTGAATCAGCTTGGCCACCCATTCTTTTCCCGCGCCCGTCTCGCCGGTTATGAGCACGATCGAATCGCTGGGCGCCACCCGATCAATCAGATTGAGCAGGCGGCGGAATTCCGGGCTGTCACCGACCAGGGAACTGCCGAGATCCGGAGGAGTCAGAACATGATCGAGAAGATTGGCTCGCTGGCGCAGCGAGCGCCGTTCGATCGCCCTTTGAATGCGAATCTGGAGTTCATCCAGTGGGCAAGGTTTCACCACGTAATCGAAGGCGCCGATACGGATGGATTCAATGGCCGAATCGATGGAACCGTGTCCGGTCAACATGATGACTTCGGTTGCCGAGCTGGCGGCTTGAATAGCCTTCAGCGTTTCGAGCCCGCCCATCCCCGGCAAACGCAGGTCGAGCAAGACGATTTCGGGTTCCGCCGCTGCGACTCGCCGGATTGCTTCCTCACCCGTGCCCACCGCGTCAACCTCGTAGCCGAGACGACTCAGTTCGCCCGCCATCACCTGCCGGAACGCCGTATCGTCATCGACCAGAAGGACGGAGGGGGACTTCATAGTCCGTCCTTCGGCTGCGGGTCGAGGTGGATTACCGGGATCACGACTTCGAAGATAGAACCCTTTCCCAGGGTGCTCTCGACCAAGATGTCGCCTCCCCAGCTCCGGACAGCGTTCAGTGACAAGAACAGTCCGAGGCCGGTGCCGCTCTTGCGGAGGCTGAAAAAGGGCTCAAAGATTTTTTGACGGTATTCGGGGGCGATCCCGCATCCTTCATCGATGACGCGAATGTGTACAGCATCACCGCCTTGGGTAGCAACGACGACCTTGTTGCTCGGCTTCGATGCCTGAATCGCATTGAGCAGAAGATTGACCAGCACGTTTTGCAACTCGGCTTCGTCGGCCCGGACATGCAGAGTCGTTGCACACGGCTGCACCGCGACGTCCACGGAGTTGGCGCGAGCCGTCGGATCCACGAGCCTCTGAGCGGCCGCGATGGCCGCGCCCAGGTCCACGACATCTCCTGCGTGGCGTTGTCCACGCGACAGGCGCAGGAAGTGTTGAGTGATACCGCGGCACCGCATGATCTGCTCGCGCGCGATGGTCGCATTCTCGCGGATTCTAGCTTCATCCATTTGCCCGCTCTGCCCAGCAGGAGTCTCGCGGAGGATTCCCTCCACGCACATCAGGGTTGTGGCCAGAGGAGTGTTCATCTCGTGGGAAAAGCCGGAGGCCAGGACTCCGACCGACGCCAGGCGGTAGGACTCCGCCAGTTTTGCCTCGGCTGCCCTCCGCTCGGAGATGTCGCGCCAGACCTCCACTACCTGAGTAAGCCGCCCCGAGGCGTCCAGAATCGGTGAAGCGTGAATTTCTTCCCAAGCCACCGTTTCGTTGCCTGTCTTGCGCTCGTGGATCCGCACTTGGCGCGCACCCGAACGCAGACACGCGAGCGTGGGGCAGTCCGAAAGGTTGCACGCCCCTGGCTCAAGTTGGTAGCAGCAGCAGCCCAGAGCCTGCTCGCGAGAGTTACCGGCTCGCTGCAGAAAGGCGTCGTTGGCCGCCATAATCCTTCGTTCCGCATCGAGGACTACGATCCCGTCATCGATACTGTTGATCACCGTTTCCAGTCGCTCCCGCTGCGTGCGGACTTCCCCGACCAGACCTGACACCGAGTCCGCCATGACATTGAACTCTTTCGCCATCCACGCCAGCGTGTCCGAGCCTTCCGCCGGCACGCGCCGTTCCAGGTCGCCCTGGGAAATCAGGCGCGCTGTGGTTTCAAAACGCTTCAAGCGGCGCAAAACCGACAGCCGAATCACCAAGGCGATGGCTCCCACGATAACGAAGGTTAAGGCACCGG